>NZ_CALYQV010000011.1 GCF_945290125.1 uncultured Lactobacillus sp.
GAGCTGTTGCTACCGTTGGAGCCGTTGCTGCCATTGGAGCCATTATTATTTATCTTGGTATATTTAACCGTGATCGTAATATCTTGATCAGTTGACTTTACCTGGGTCCCTTTTACTACTTTGGTATCAGCTTCATACCCAGTTACTTCTGGTGAGTTGACATCTTTAAAGGCAGCACTTGCTGGATTCCATGGACCATAAGTGGTCTCCTTGGTTACGAAGTCTACTGTACCCTCACGGGTAAACTTGACTGTTTGTACGTTATCAGGCACCTGTGTTGGCGTACCGACATACTTGATAGTTTGTTTAACTTCTTTAATGAGGTTCGCGTCATCATTTTTACCTGTCAGCGGATTGTTTTGTCCCGGAATGTAGCTTTGTTTCTTGTGCTTCATCTTAACGACAAACTTTTGCGAAGCGTCATTAAATACTTTATCCCCGCCATCAGTAAAACCATCAGAAGCTACTTCATAGCCCGCATTGATTAAGTCATTAATAGTCTTGTCGTGCTCATCATGAGGGATCTTTTCACCCTCCTTGCCTGCAAGATTATTAGAAGCAATCACCTTGTTGTTATCCTCAACGTCTTGGTATTCAATAACCGATTGCTTATTATTTATCTTGGTATATTTAACCGTGATCGTGATATCTTGATCAGTTGACTTTACCTGGGTCCCTTTTACTACTTTGGTATCAGCTTCATACCCAGTTACTTCTGGTGAGTTGACATCTTTAAAGGCAGCACTTGCTGGATTCCATGGACCATAAGTGGTCTCCTTGGTTACGAAGTCTACTGTACCCTCACGGGTAAACTTGACTGTTTGTACGTTATCAGGCACCTGTGTTGGCGTACCGACATACTTGATAGTTTGTTTAACTTCTTTAATGAGGTTCGCGTCATCATTTTTACCTGTCAGCGGATTGTTTTGTCCCGGAATGTAGCTTTGCTTAAAGTGTTTTAAATTAACTATAAATTTCTGCGAGTCATTGTTAAATACTTTATCCCCGCCATCAGTAAAACCATCAGAAGCTACTTCATAGCCCTGTTGGTTTAAAGTATTGATAGTTTTATCATGCTGATCACGAGGAATTTTATCGCCTTCATTACCATATAAAGTATCAGAAGCGATCATTTTACTACCAGACTGATCACTATTACTATCAAGGTCATAATACTCAATAACTGTCTTTTGACTTGATCTACTGTACTTTACTGTGATCGTAATATCTTGATCAGTTGACTTTACCTGGGTTCCTTTTACTATACTGGTGTCAGGTTTATACCCTGGAAATTCCGGTGAATTAACATCCTTAAAAATTTGACTTATTGGATTCCACGGACCATAAGTGGTCTCCTTAGTTACGAGATCTACTATTCCCTCACGGGTAAATTTAAGCATTTGTACGTTATCAGGCACCTGTTTAGGCGTACCGACATACCTGATAGTCTGCTTAACTTCTTTAATGAGGTTCGCATCATCATTTTTTCCAGTCACCGGATTGTTTTGTCCCGGAATGTAGCTTTGCTTAAAGTGTTTTAAATTAACTATAAATTTTTGCGAGTCGTCATTAAATACTTTATCCCCGCCATTGATAAAGTCATCAGAAACTACTTGATAGCCCTGTTGATTTAAAGTATTGATAATTTCATCATGTTTACTACGTGAAATTATATCTCCTGCAATACCAATTTCAGTATTAGAATTCAACAACTTATTGTTGGCATCAAGATCGTGGTATTCAATTATAGCTTGTGGTTTACTCGCATAATCAAAACTTTTGAACTTAAATATATGCTTAGTCGGTAAAGTTCCAGTTGAGGCAGAAATTGTAAAGTAAAGGTATTGGTTAGCACCATTAAATTGGATTTGTTTAGATGAAGTATAGGTTTGTCCATTAATTGTAATCTTTACTGTAAGTGTCTTATTACTTGCTGTATAGTTTAATGTAAAAAAATTGTCCTTTCCTTGATTAATATAAGTGTAGGGAACAGTAAAGAGACTATTTTTGCTAGTATCAATACTGCCCAATCCAGCGTTATCAGTAGTAACAAATGCTCCATATGCACAATCTTTTGGCGCAATTCCGTCATCCTCTGGACCAAGTAACTTAGGAGTGTCAGTTGAATAATTATGCCAAGTATCGAACTTCCAACCTATAGCATTAGGTATGCCATTAATACCTAAATTTCCACCAGTTTTGCCGACTTGGTTTTTTTCTCCAGTATAAAAGGCAAATCCAATACCATCAGCAATACCGGAAGCATTATCAACTTTCGTTGTTGTTCCAAAGTTCATATATCCGGAAAGGGTAAAGTTCCTAGTTAAGTCAATCGGATCCTTGAAGGTGATATTACCTGCTTGCCAACTGTCACTTGTTAAAATTTGATTACCAACTGGTTTCCCATCACTATCCGTGGAAATAGTATAATTTCCCGCAGTAGCTGCACTACCATTTTGTTGAAAATAGTTTAAATAATTATTCGGGTCTACATGAATACTATTTACACTCCTTGTACTTATAGTTTGATTCCCATCATTTGACTGATCAGCAATAAAATTATTAGCACTAAGATTATCAGTCTGACTAGTTTCAGCATTAAGCTGATTGTCTTTTGTGTAATTTTCTTGGTTAACGTCATAGCTACTCTCTCTCTTTAAATCTTTTTGATCCAGATTCGAATTACTATATTCAGTATTAACCTTTTGCTTTTTCATGATTGTAGATTTAAATGTACCACTACCAGTTTTGGTACCCTTCTTCAGTAGATCAGACTGAGAATTTATTGGTTTCTTCTTTGTTGTAGTACGGTGCTTTTTAGCGTTTAAAGAAGAACTTCCAACTTTAGTACCCTTCTTTAGTGAATCAGACTGAGAATTTATTGGTTTCTGTTTTATTGCAGTATGTTGCTTTTTAACTTTTTTAGATTGAGTAGAATGTCTTACAATTCTACATCTTTTCTTTAATTTTACTGTATTAGACTTAGGAGTAGTTTTTGCACGTTTAGTTACTTTAATCTGTCCACTTGGTACTTTAGCTGCATGAATTACTTCTGGATTGTTTACAGCAAAAAAATCCAGAGCGGCCACAGTAGCACCACTCATCAAAAACTTTTTTCCCTTTTTATAGAATTTTTTTGATTTTTTCATATATTCTCGCTTCTCTAATATATAAATAACAATTGTAAAGCTTTATTATTCATCCAAACGGGAGAGTATAAAGTGAATTTTCTGGTTTCTTTTCAAAAAATATAACAATCAAATTTTCTTTTAAATAAGGTAGATTAGAGCCAAATTTGTCTGAAACAAATTAAATCTGTTGCCCAGTTTTCGTGTCTATTATTCGGCCTCTGACCTTCAAAATAGTCACTATCCTACTTTATTTGGTAATTTGTTTGCTTTTTCAACTACCACAAGTGATACTATTTATGTAAGCTAAAAAAGTAGTCAGACTTCACACTTCGGCTACTTAATTAACTAACACAATAATGAAATTTTTGTGCTGTCCACTACGTGTACAATTTTATTATATTACCAGATATGGTAGCGGTCAAGTACAAAAAGCAATCATTTATGATACTTTTTGAAGGAAGAATTAAAAATGAATGTTTACTCCCGTATTTTTGATACTGCCAAAAAACATGGAATGTCCGTTAAAGAATTGGCAAGAAAAGCCGAAATTGGAGAAAATAGTATTTACCGTTGGAAAACCATTAAGCCCTCAACTCAATCATTAACAAAAGTAGCTCAACAGCTGCATGTTACGACTGACTATTTATTAGGTCAAGAAGAAAGTGACAGTAATTACTGCATAGATATAGCTGATGAAAATATTCAACTGCTGTATCATGGGCAAATTGTGCCAGAAAAATATATTAAGATGCTTCGCTTCATTATGGAAGAAGATCAAGCAGAAATAGCTAAAGATTAAAAAAACAATTTTTTAAAAAAGTGATTCTTTTTTTCTCTATGCTTTTATTAGATTTTAAGTAAAAAAGAAGAAGCATATAAAAGTATACTCATACTTTTATATGCTTCTTACTTTGGTTATTTAATATAAATACCTTCTAGTCAGCATCTGCAGCTGCTGTATAGACATTCTGAACGTCATCATCATCTTCCAGAGCATCTACTAAATGATCAAATTGCTCTTTTTTATCGTCTGGAACTTGGGTGGTTGTTTCAGGTATCATTGTTAATTCAGCATCAGCAAGTTTATAGCCAGCTTTTTCAAGTGCATCGCGTACTTGAGCAAATTGCTTAGGGTCTGTGTAAATTTCATATGCATCATCGCTAGTTTGTAAATCATCAGCGCCTGCATCCATTACATCAAGTAGCATTTGATCTTCATCAGCATCAGTTGTTGAGCGGTCAATAACAATGTAGCCCTTACGATTGAACATGTATGCAACAGAACCTGTAGCACCAAGAGAACCACCATTTCTGGTGAAAGCAACTCTAACTGCAGAAGCGGTCCGGTTCTTATTATCAGTTAATGCCTCGACAAAGACAGCTACACCACCAGGTGCATAACCCTCATAAGTAATTTCATCGTAATGTTCGTCTGAATTTCCTTCAGCCTTTTTAATAGCCCGGTCAATATTTGATTTAGGCATGTTGTTTGCATGGGCCTTATCCATTACCATACGCAAATTAGGATTTCCGGAAGGATCAGGACCACCATTCTTTGCAGCCATATATATTTCACGAGATAATTTTTGGTCTTGCGCATTCTTGCGGCCTTGAATATTGTGCCATTTTGAATGTCCTGACATTTGAGAATCCTTCTTTCTTTTGATAGCATATTAACGATATTATCTTAACGCATAGCACCACAAATTTCAATACTAGCAATTATTTAGCTTCACTTTTTAGCATAAATTAATGCACTTTCATTAAAATAAGTTTACCTTGACTCTGGTCAATTTTTTATTTAATTAGTAAAATAAAAACATTAATTGTTTTCAAAGGAGAGAGTTTTAGTGGAGGAAATAAATTCAAACAAGAAGTATATATCTTGGCCAGTCTTAACCCTGATGGCTTTTTGTACCGTGATCGGGCTGGACGATATTATGTACAACTTTCAAAATCAGGGAATGCCAGTTGTTACTTCATGGATTATCATGTGCTTGTTTTATGTCATTCCCTATTCATTAATGGTGGGCCAGCTGGGATCCGTTTTCAATAATGAAGGTGGCGGCTTATCATCTTGGGTTCGTGGAACTAACGGAGAATTTCTGGGCTATTTTACTGCTTGGACATACTGGGCAGCGTCAATTCCTTATGCAGTTGATTCAGCTAACGAAATAATCGTTGATATTGGCTGGGCTTTGACCGGTTCTGAAAAGTTTCAAAGTCAAATTTCTAATACCAAATTTGCTTTGATGACTTTTGCCATGTTCATTATTTTTATTGTTGTTGAACATTATTTTTCTCACTCAATGGAAGTTCTTTCCACTATAGGTGGTGGATTAATGCTCATTATGACTTTGATGTTTGTTTTCTTGGCTTTCTTGGGTCTAGCAAAATCTGGTGGTCACATGGCAACGCAACCATTTACCTGGCGGACACTTATTCCCAAGTTTGACATGCATTATTGGACAACCATTGCAATGCTTATTTATGCACTGAACGGTTGTGAATTGGTAGCACCTTATGTGACTAAAATGAAAAAGCCTAAGTCTGATTTTCCTAAAGCAATGATTGCTTTGGCATTAATGACCATTTTTCTAACAGTCTTTGGCTCTTTTGCTTTGGGAATATATTTTAACAGCTACCATATTCCAAATGATTTAAAAATGAACGGTGCTTATTATGTTTTTGATATGGTAGGACACCAATATGGCTTAGGCAAAACTTTACTCTACGTTTGGGCATGGACATCTGTCTTCTATAATGCCGCTTTGTTGGCTGTACTTCTTGACGCTATGACTAGAATGCTCATTTCTGATACAGGCGATAAGTATATGCCTAAATTTTTACAGAAAAAAGACAAAAATGGTCTACCTATTAATGGTTACGTTTTAACTGTTTCTTTGTCAGCTTTCATCATGTTGTTAGGTATCTTCCTACCAGATATGAATGATATCTTTAACTGGCTGTTGAATTTGAATGGAATTATTTCTCCAGGTGTAACTTGCTGGATCTTCTTCTCTTTCATGCAGATCAGGAAAAACTCGCAAAAGTTTACTTCAGACTACGTTTTTATTAAGAATGACAAGCTGGGATACCTTGCTGGTTTATTTTTACTAATAGTGACTGCTGTGGCAACTATTTTAGGAATTGCACCCCAAGATATCAAGAAGTTTAGTGGTTATTGGTGGTACGAATTAATAATCAATATTGTTGCTATTATTGTGTTGATCGGTTTAGGTGTCATTTTACCAAGTATAAGAAAACGTGAAGAAGAATATGGTATTGCATTTAACAAGAAACAATGGACTACTATCTTTTTTTTAATAATCGGTTCTATTATTTTTGATCTATACCTTGGTGAGAAAAATACACTATTTCACAATGCCGCAATTAATTTTGGTCAAATTAAAATTGGTGTAAATATTGTCATGATTATTACTGAAACAATTTTGGCAATCCTAATTTGTTGGCTTGTCGGAAGAAGAAGGCCTACTCAAGTTAGCGACTAAATTTTAATTTAGCTCTATTCTCCGAAACTTTTTTAGTTTCGGAGTTTTTATATATCAAAAATTTAGTTAAAAGTGCTTTCAAAAATAGCAGTACTCAACATTATTTCACTAGCAATAGTTAAAATATCCGAATATCTACTATATAATAGTAGTGACTAAAATAAATTAAGGAGATCTATATGACAAATATTCCCTTTAAAGCTGTAGCCGTAGATATGGATGGAACTTTTGAAAATGATGAAAAACAGTTTGATCATGAGCGCTTCGAAAAAGTCTTAACTAAATTGCGCCAAAGACACATTCACTTTATCGTCTCCAGTGGCAGACCATTATCACGTTTACGTCAAGATTTTTATGAATTTTTGGATCGGATTGATATTGTCGCTGATAATGGTTCAATTTTAACGAAAGACAATCAAATAATAGTTCGCCATGTGTTTACTTATAAAACTGGCATAAAGTTAATCAATTTTATTCAAACCAATTATCCTTATGTTCAAATTGCTGCCAGCGGCTTGAACAACTCATATCTGAGTAAAAAGGCATTAAGTAACTTTAAAAATTTGATGCATTTTTTTTATCCTAATGCCTGTGAAATTGGCAACCTTATAAATATTCCTCCAAGTGATGGCTTAACAAAACTGACCTTAGAATGCTCTTCTGAACTTGCACATGAGTTAGAAACAAAATTTAACCAAACAAATCCAGAAAGAATTCATTGCACTACCAGTGGTTTTAATAATATAGATGTAATGCCGAATGGCGTTAATAAGGGCCAAGGATTAAAATATTTTCTGCGTTACTTTAACGTAAAACCTGAAGAATTAATTGCTTTTGGTGATGGCTTAAATGATCAAGAAATGATCGAATTAGCAGGATATAGTTATGCAATGAAAAATGGTCATGAGGACCTTAAAAAAATTGCTAAATATGAGGCACCATCTAATAACGAAAAGGGCGTTTTGCAAGTATTAGAGAGCTATTTAGATTAAAATATGAATATGAATGTTGTTTTCAAAATGATAAGGACAAATTTTCATGAGTTATATTGACGTACGACACAACTTTAAACGTTACCATACTGGAGATACAGAAATACTGGCAAATAATGATGTTAGTTTTACCGTTGAAAAGGGTGAACTTGCCATTATTTTGGGTGCATCTGGTGCTGGCAAGTCAACTATTTTAAATATTTTAGGTGGAATGGATACCAACAGTTCTGGTGATGTTATTATCGATGGTAACAATATTGCCAAATATAATAAGCGACAGCTAACTAGTTACCGCCGGACTGATATTGGCTTTGTATTTCAATTTTATAATTTAATTCAAAACCTCACAGCAAGAGAAAACGTAGAGTTGGCATCAGAAATCGTTCCAGACGCACTCGATCCTGTAAAAACTTTGATCGATGTAGGTCTCAAAAACCGCATTAATAACTTTCCGGCTGAATTATCTGGTGGTGAACAACAAAGAGTAGCAATCGCTCGGGCAATAGCCAAGAATCCCAAAATTCTACTTTGCGATGAGCCCACTGGTGCACTTGATTACCAAACAGGAAAAAGTGTTTTACAAACCATTATTAACATGAGCCGCAATAACGGAACTACAGTGGTTATAGTTACACATAATAGCGCTCTGGCCCCTCTTGCTAACCGTGTAATTCATTTCCATGACGGTAAGGTTACGCAAATTGAAGAGAACTCACATCCCGATAGTGTTGCAAATGTTAAATGGTAGAAAAGGCTAATCATGAATAAAGTTATTCTAAAAGATTTTTGGCGATCAATTAAGCATACTAAGGGACAATTTGTTTCTATCATGGGACTCATGATGATCGGTGCTTTTGCCTTAGTTGGTTTAATGGTTACCGGCCCGGATATGCGCGATACTGGCAATCATTATGCACAAAAACTCAAGACAGCTGATTTAACGGTCATTTGCAATTATGGTTTAGACCACAAGGATACACAAAAAATCAAGAAAACTAAAGGCTTGCAGGCCGTTGAGTTTGGTTACATGACGGATACCGTTATCAAAAATAGTCAGGAAAGCTTTCGCATTTTTTCTAAGCCCAATTCTGTGAGCAAGTACGAAGTCCGCAAAGGTCACCTGCCCACTAAATCAGACGAAATTGCCTTAGCAGACCATTATTCCGGTAAATATCAAATTGGTCAAAAAATCAGTTTTACTGAAAAGAAAAATATTTTGGGTACGACTCTTTTAAAACGGAAAAGTTTTATAATTGTGGGCTTTGTGCGCTCTAGTCAAATTTTATCGAATGTCAATTTAGGCCAAAGCAATAGCGGTACTGGAGAATTGAAAGGCTATGCTGTTGTTGATCCTAACGCTTTTAACCATACTGTTTATACGACTGCCAACTTAAGATATAAAGATTTGAGGGGTCTTGATTCTTATGGCAAAGTTTATACAAGCAAAGTTAAGCAGCATAAAAAAGTTTTACAGGATGATTTAAAAGGCACTGCTCACAAGAGAAAGGAAAGAATACTCTCTGCAGTAGCCAAAAAGCTTATACCGCAAGAAAAGAAGATCCATGAAGCTGAACGAAAATTAAATGCTGCCAGTCATCAAATTAACGCTGCCGAAAAGCAATTAGCCAGTCAAAAAGAAAAATTAAATTCAAAAGTAGCTCAAGCTAAAGCTGCTGGTGTAAATTTGCCACCATCTTCCCAGGCTCAATTAGAGCGAGCTGAACGAGAAATAGCTGCTGGTGAGCAAAAACTTCAGCAAGAGAAAAAAGTATTTGCGCAAAAATCGCGTGATGCAACCAAAAAAATAAAAACTGGCAAAGAGCAAATTAACAAGGCGAAAAGGCAATTAAATAAGTTAGCTCTTCCCAGTTATAGTGTGTATAACCGGAGAGAAGTTCCTGGTGGTGAAGGTAATTTAGTTTATACAACTGTGGCACAAGTTGTCGAAGATTTAGCAAAAGTATTCCCGATTTTTCTCTATTTTGTTGCCGCTTTAGTTACATTTACTACCATGAATCGCTTTATCGACGAAGAGAGAATAAATTCCGGCACAATGAAAGCACTTGGTTATGATGATTATGTCATTATCAATAAGTTTCTTGCATATGGCTTCATCTCAGGTACCATCGGTACCATTTTAGGAGTTTATTTAGGCCATACTTTGATGCCGCAGATTGTTTATCATGCATATTACAAGTCATTAACGATCCCACCAATTGAATTACACTTTCACTGGCAGATCAGTCTGGTAGCTCTCCTATTGTCTTGGATTAGTTCAGTTTTACCGGCATATTTAACTGCGAAGAATGAATTTAGAGAAAAGCCAGCTGCCCTATTGTTACCAAAAGCTCCGGCTGCCGGATCCACAATCCTTTTGGAAAAAATTCCTTTCATTTGGAACCATCTCAGTTTTACCCATAAAGTTACTGCTCGTAATATTTTTCGTTATAAGAAACGCATGCTGATGACCATCTTTGGTGTTTGTGGTGCTGCTACTATGCTTTTTGCAGGTTTCGCTGTCAAAAATTCAATTACTAACATGAATAACAGGCAGTTCAACGATCTAATTCATTACAACATGATTGTTGCCCAAAAGCCTGGTATTTCAGTTAAACAGCAAAAGACTTTAAATAATAAGTTAAACGAAAACAATATTAAATCGGAGACTCCAATTTATTACGAATCTATGTCTAAAATTGCTGGTAAAACCGGTGACACCCAAGACATTACGTTAATTGCACCGTCTTCTGACAAGGTATTAAAAGATTACGTTCAGTTAACTAATCGGAAAACCAAGCAGACTCTGCATTTAACTAATAATGGAGTTATCATATCGGAAAGATTGGCAACTCTGCTTAAAGTAAGTAAAGGCGGATATCTAACGCTCACGGACAAAGATAATAAGTCTAGAAGAATGAAAGTAGCTGGTATTACAGAAATGTACATGGGACACTTTGTCTTCATGAATAAAACTCAATATCAGGATATCTTTAAGCGCAATTTTAAATCTAACGCCTATTTAGTTAACTTAAACAATCCTAGTCGCAAAAATACTCGAAATATAGCCGCCCAATTTATGGCTCTATCCGGAGTGGCTGGTGTTGTACAAAACACGGCTGTTAGCCAGGAACTAGATGTCGTGGTCCAATCTTTAAATTTAATTATGTTAGTGCTAATAGTAGTCGCTGGACTTTTGGCAATCGTAATTCAATATAACCTTACTAATATTAATATTGCTGAAAGAATACGGGAACTTTCAACAATCAAAGTTTTAGGATTCTATGATAATGAAGTAACAATGTATATTTATCGCGAGACCATTCTTTTAACAGGCATTGGTATATTGGTTGGCTATTTAACTGGTGATCTCCTTTATCGCTATATTCTTTACGTAGTGCCACCTGACAATGTTATGTTTAATCCGGCATTATCTGCTCCAAGTTTTCTGTGGCCATTAGGTGTAATTGGTGTGATTACTATCATTTTAGGATTTATTGTTAACAAAAAGTTAAAAGACCTCGATATGTTAGAAGCTTTAAAATCGGTTGATTAACTAAAATCTGCTCTCTGCGAGCAGGTTTTTTATTCATAATAAATTAAAAAATAAATAAAATTGTGCTATACTTTTCTTATTAGATTTAATGTTCATGAAAAGATCTTCAAATTAACCTGTATACGAAATATTTATCATCCTTCCTTTTTAAATGATAAAGTTACTACAAATTAATTTTGGAGAAAAAATTGAATAATATTTTACAAGTTAAACATTTAAAAGAAACATATAAGGATAAAAAGCAGGAATTTCAAGCTTTAGATGATGTTTCTTTTACAATTGACCAAGGAGAGATACTGGCGCTTTTAGGTCCTAATGGTGCTGGAAAAACTACTATTGTCTCAATCATTGGCGGTTATTTAATCCCTACTTCCGGCCATGTGATTTTAAATGGTCAAGATATTACCACTGCACGAAAGAGACCAAACATTGGTGTTTCTTTTGGTGGTGATTTAGGTTTTTACCGTAACGCAACAGCCAAGCAAAATTTACAATTTTTTGCTGACTTGGCTAAAGTACCTTTGCGCAAGCAGAATAAAGAAATTGAACGTGTTCTGTCAATTGTTGATCTTCTGAATGTTGCCAATAAAAAAGTAGGAGAATTATCTAAAGGAATGACGCAAAGACTGCATATAGCACGCTCTTTGCTCAATAATCCTAATTTATTACTCTTGGATGAACCCACAAGTGGTCTTGATGTTGAAATTGCACAAAGTGTGCAGAAGACAATTAAAAATTTGTCTGACTCGGGTATAAGTGTTTTATTAACCAGTCATACAATGTCCGAAGTTGAAAAATTGGCTAAACGGATAGTCATTTTAGGTGCAGGGAAAGTATTTTTTACCGGTACCATTAATGCTGTTTTTAGCTTGGCTGAAAAAGAGGTAAACCAAAAACCTAAAAATTTAGAAGAAGCCTACTTAGTTTTAGCACCTAAATTAAGGAGGAAATAAAAATGCGTTCTATTCGTCTCTTCCTCTTTCATGTTAAAGATTATCTTTCAGATCAATATTTTGTCTGGTTGACGATCACAAGTACTACTTCTATCTTCTTAATGCAATATATTATGGCGTATGCTACACATAATTTGAATAATACACAAATATGGCTTCAAAGCGGTATTTTTGGAATGTGGACTTCTTGTACAACCGTTGCCGGTTGCATCAGTTTCGAACGTTACAAAGGAACGCTGCCATATTTATTAAACAGCCAGTACGATGAAAGAGCTTCGTTAATTACCTTGCTTTTGCCTGCATCCACCTATGGCCTATTTTCGTTTCCGATTGCATTTATTCTGGCAAAAATTTTAGGAGCAGCTACTGGTACAGTTTCTCTTTACATTATTTTATTAATTTTGCTAATGTGGGTTGGTTGTGCAGTAATGGGCATCTTAATTTCATCTTTTCTAACTCTGTCACCAAATGCAATGGTCTATGAGAGTTTAATCGGAACTCCGATATTACTATTAGCAGGATTATTCGGCAATGATACCGTTTTAGGGCCATTAACCAATGTGTCACAATGGTTTATCCCAATCACGTCACCAATTGCTGCTTTATCCCATAATAAAAGCCTCAACTGGTCTTCTTATTTCTGCAGTTTACTTCTTTGGATTGTATTAATTGTGGTTATTGTCAGAAAAATTAACGATCTGGTAAGAAGGAAAGGAGCTCTGAAAATTATCTAATGTTTGCTACACAGTTCTCGGGCCTTTCATTTTTGAATAATTGGCGGACAAAACTGACCTACTTTTTCATCACACCTATGATTAATTTGGCCCTGTTAGTATTAATCAATATGCAGTATTCTAATCAGTTTAATTGGGATATTGCCATTAGCTCCATTGCAATAGACGCGGCGGTACTTGCCCTTGAAACATTTTGTTCTGCTGTGATTACCGATGCTAATTTAAAGATTGACTTTGAATTAATTGCCAAAAAGCCTTTCAGTATCAGATATTGGCTTACTAAGTGCATTGTTGCCATTATTATAGGATGCACTTTAGCACTAATTAACCTCTTTCTATTGTACTTGGTAGGAGCTCCATTAGTCATTATTAAGCGCGCTTTACTTATGCTACCACTTTCATGTATTTATGGTTGCGCTTTAGGTTTTGTATCTTGGGCTATTTCCTGGCAAATGAATGATCCCTATTTTTTGGAGAATATTTTTAGTAGTTTAGCCCAATTAATATCAGGAGTACTAGTTGTAATTTCAGCTTATCCTGACTGGTTAAAAGCAATTGCTTTATTATTTCCTTTTTCAGAACCAGTTACTTATATTAAAACAGGTGGTGCTAACCTAGCTTATAGCGTATTTATTACCCTCATTTGGCTTATTATTGGTATTTTTGCTTATATTATTCAAATCAAGCCTGTTTTAGCCAAAGGAAAACATCATTATTAAGGCTTACACAGTAAAAAAAGAGCGGTTGAATATAATTCAACTGCCCTTTTACTTTTATAATGCTATATTTTTGCTTTTCCTAATAAAACAGAACTGATAACAACTGATAGTGAACTAAACGCCATAGCTAATCCGGCAATTTCTGGACTTAGAGTAAGACCTACCCCAGCAAATAAACCAGCAGCTACTGGTATGCCTAAAACATTATATATGAAGGCCCAAAATAGATTTAACTTAATTCTGTTAAACGTTTTGCGGCTTAGTTTCAAGGCGCGTACAACATCTTCTAAATCGTTTTTAATAAGCACAATGCCACCTGCATCTTTTGCAACATCCGTACCGGAGCCCATGGCAATACCGACATCAGCCTGAGTTAAAGCTGGAGCATCATTAATGCCATCACCAACAAAGGCAACATGGTATTTTTTCTGTAATTTTTTAATGGTGTCGGCTTTATCAATTGGCAAAACTTCAGCAATTATCTGTTCAATACCAACTTGCTTGGCAATAGCCTCAGCCACCTGCTGATTATCACCGGTGAGCATAACTGTTCTAAGTCCTAATTGATGTAAATCGGAAATTGCTTTTCGAGCATTTTCTTTAGGTGCGTCTTGGATTGCAATTAGACCCATCACTTTATTATTTACAACGACTGCTACTACCGTTTTAGCGGCATTTGTCAAAGCTGCAACTTTAGATTTGAACTCTGGTGAAATAAGAACTGCATCCCAATTTTGGAGGCTACCTACCAAAACTTTTTTTCCGTTAATAAGACCGCTAACGCCGTGTCCTTCAATAACTTTAAAATCTTCCACCTGCAGAAGATCTAACTTTTCTTTTTTAGCAGCAGTCAAAACAGCTGGAGCAAGAGGATGCTCAGAAAATTGTTCTAAAGTGGCCGCCAGCTGTAAAACAATTTTTCTATCGCCAACAATATCTGTTACTTGAGGCTTTCCCTTGGTGATGGTTCCGGTTTTATCAAAAACAATGGTATCAATGTTATTAGCATCCTCTAAAATTTCGCCGTTTTTGATTAAAATACCCATTTTTGCACCACGCCCTGTTCCTACCATTAAAGCCGTTGGTGTGGCTAAACCTAATGCACAAGGACATGCGATCACCATCACTGCAACGGCAAAAACTAAAGCCGTTGCAATACTTTTACCGAGAAAAATATACCAAACTAAAAAAGTTAGAATTGCAATGATCAAAACAGTAGGAACAAAAATATTAGCAACTTTATCGGTTAATTTTTGAATTGGTGCATGACTGTTCTGCGCCTTTTTTACAATATCTACTATCTGAGCCAGCATGGTATCATTGCCAACTTTTCGAGCTTCCATTACAAAAGAACCTGTTTGATTAATTGTTGCGCCTATAACTTGGTCGCCACTAATCTTTTTAACCGGCATGCTTTCACCGGTTACCATAGATTCGTCAACGCTGGAATTGCCGGAAACAATTTTGCCATCTACTGGAACTTTTTGTCCAGGCATCACTTGAATTAAGTCGCCCTTAACTACCTGAGTGATGGGAGTACTAACAAAATGATCACCTTTTTTAACCAGTGCATTTTTTGCGCCTAAATTAAGTAACTTTCCCATAGCATCTGAAGCCGTAGACCGCATTTTTTCTTCTAAAACCTGCCCTAGTAAAACAAAAGTAATGACTAAAGCCGCACTTTCGAAAAATACGGGTTTGCCGGTAAACATGGCATAAATGCTGTAAATATAAGTTATTGCTGTACCTAAAGCAACCAGGGTGTCCATATTTGAATGATGCTTTTTAAATGCAGACCAGGCACTGGAAACAAATGGACCGGCTGAAATCAACATAATAATCGTAGTTGATATCAGCATGGTCCATTCTCCGCCAGGCAACATCCAGCCAGTAAAAGGATGAATGATCATTTCAACTAGAATCGGTAGTGATAATATTAGCGACGTCCAAAAACGTATTTTTATTTTCATTCTTTTACCCTATCTATTTGACAATAACCTTACCATGAAACATATTCATACTGCATGCCCATTCATATTCGCCGGCTTTGGATGTATCTATTTTAATCGGTTCAGTTTTACCTTGAGGCAATTTCTGATTTATACCAAAATCTGAGAAGATAACATGGTCTAAGCAACTGGAAGAATCGGTTCTTTTAAAGTTTAAGGTAGCCGGTACTCCCCTTTTTAAAATAACTTTTTCTGGAGAATATCCGCCTTTGACCTCAATATCAACACTTTGATTATTCGAACTAACAGATGCATTTTCTGTTTCTACTTGGTGCTTACCAAAGAACCACCATGCGATAAAGGCAATAAGTGCGAGTCCTAAGCATAAAATAATAATCCTATTCATGATAATTCCTCCAAATTGAAGTTGTGTTTTATGTCTACACTTATAAACAATTTTAGTATAGATGATATATTTACAATTGTAAACATAAATGCTCAAAAAAAACTTACTGAGAACATCAGTAAGTTTCAGCACTATCAATCGGCATCTAATCGCTTTAACCATTGAGTGAGGTCATCTTTATCTAACATTATTTGCTTAAGTTCTGTTTTATTTTCCGCAGCCAGTAGCACCATTAACTGGAGATATTTACCAACTGAAATACCATATTTTTCCAAATTAAACTTGGCATTTTTTACTACTGCATTATCTAAACTAACTGTAACTAGTTCGTCTTTCACCGCTTATCCCTTTTCCCATATTTTAAAATAAAAACTGACAGGAATATTCTAAAAAAATTTATACGGCTGTGCAAGCTTTATGGAAAACAGTTTACTTAGCTATCTACCAGCTCCATCATACTTCTTGAGGCCTAAATTCCAGATTACATGATCCAGTACTACAAATATTAAAGCAAATAAAAGCTGTAGTAGCAAAATATGCCATTCTTCTGGCCTTAATAGAATAATTGTTGCGGGGCATGCAACTAAGCCAAAAGGCAAAATAAAATTAAATATTATATTGCCCAGGCCACAATAAATACTTGCAGGATAACGACTCATTTGTATCATACTTAAAAATAAATCATTTCTGCCAAAATTAGTTGGAAACCAAAAAGCTGAAACTGTCCAGAGATACCACAATGAATAATACAATATGCAGCCTAATACACAGGAAAATAAGAAACAAACTAGTTGGATAAGACTAATTTTTATTCCTTGACACGCATAAATAATTACTACCAGTCCCAAAACGGAATTTATTAGTTGAGTAAATTCAATGGAACTGAAAAAATAAAATAGTTTAGTATTAATTGGCTTTAGGAGCACCGAATCAAGCGTACCCTCTCTAATATCAGCTTCCATTTTAGGCATCGATTTGACTAAGAAGGCCATCAGGAAGCCGTCTAGCATAGTATAAACCCCAACTAATAAGAGGCATTCCTTAAAACTCCAGCCTCCAACGGTGTCAACATTTAAATAAATGACTTTAAAGAAAGCAATTGGGATACCCAACCAAAGTACTGAGGAAATAATACCAAATACAGTATCCAGCCTAAAACTAATAGTCTCTAAAAAGGCTATCTTGATTAAAGAACCGATCAGTTTAAATTTATTTTTCATATCTAACCCATTACATCAGAATATCTCTGAAGCCCTTTTCTATTAACTATTTGTACAATTACATAAAAGATAACTGCCCAAGCAATCTCAATTCCAGTATTTTTAAGCCAAGATTGTAAGGAGAGCCCTTTTACCAAAGTATCTATGGGAAAAGAACTAAAATACTGAAAAGGTAAGCATTTGGTTATTTTTACCAAAAAAGGTGGCAAGATTTCTAAGGGAAAATAAAAACCAGCCAGCAGGTTTACCAACACTTCTTTTACTAGTAAAACAAAGAAGAGGTTATCAAACCAATAAGCAACACTACCTATGATGTAAGAGAAAAGAAACCAAAGCACCGCTGACATAATAATGCTAAAAGCAAATTCCAACAGCACTATCAGTGATATCTGCAATAAATTTTTTACTAGAATGTATAATATTCCAATTATCAGTATTGGAGCCAGTAAAAGTAGATTTGCTAATCGGTCGCCAACCATTTTAGCAAAATAATATTTTTCAATTGCTATTGGTCGATGAATAATGTTTGACAATTCACCCGAATGAATATCATCATTTAATTCCCAGTCGATTGCATACCAGACAAAGGAATTGATAAAGTTAACGCCAATGTAGTAAATGACAATTTGATTTTTAGTAAATCCGCCCACTGTTTGCCCGTGATTTAATATTAAAGACCACAGATAAAACATTACGATACTTGGTACGAGAGCTTGCAGTAGCAAAATCACCACACTGCTTTTATTCGCTAAAATAGACTTGAGGGAAATTTTACTTACTGCACGGTATGTTTTTAACACTTTTGATTCTCCTCGGCAAATAATTCTAAGATAATGTCTTCCAGTTTCAGTTCATTTATTTGATAATTTGAACCCTGCTTGTTTTTGGCAAGGAATGCAATCATATCATCAACTTCTTCATTTGGAACTTTGATGGTAATTGTTAAATCATCCTGATTGATTATTTTGCCCTCAATATTCTTCTCAGCAAAAGTTTCTGACTTATCAAATGTAATGTACTTATTACTACTGAATTTATCTAGTAGATCCTGTTTTTGACCATTCCACATAATTTCTCCGTGATTAGCAATTATTAAGCGATCGCAGATAGTCGCAATATCTTCCATATCATGGGATGTCAAGAAGACGGTTAGTTTTTCTTCTTTATTTAGTTGCAAAAGGAATTTACGGATATCTCTTTTTGCCAAAACATCAAGCCCTATTGTGGGCTCATCTAGAAAGAGCACCTTGGGTCTAGTAGCTACACCTGCTAAAAATTCAATTTTCATCCTCTCTCCCAGTGATAATTTACGTGTTTGAGTATCTAACTTTCTTGTAACGTTTAATACTCGAGCTAGATTATTAACTGTTTCTTGAAAAGATGTTTCAGAAATATCATACATTGATTGCAAAAGCTTTAAATAATCTCTGGGAGTTAAATCGGGAAAAAGTTGTGACCTGTTTCCCATCACCACCGAAATTGATTTTTTAAAATCATTGGTCCTTTTGGTAGGATCAAAGCCATTGACCCTGCAGTAACCTGAAGACGGAAAAAGAGTACCTGTTAACATCTTTATAGTAGTAGTTTTACCCGCACCATTTTGTCCAATAAAACCTACTTTCTCTCCTGGCTTAATAGTAAAGTTTAAGGATTTAACGGCATTAACAACCGTTCTTTCTGGCTTAAAAATATTTTTTGCTATAGCATGCCAAGTCTCTCCTCTGGTGGCTACCACATATTTTTTTGACAGATCATGTACTTCAATTGCATTTTCGCCCATGTTTCAAACTCCATTTTTTTATCGAATCCGGCACAAAAAGGCAATTATCAAAGGAAGTGGCCTATTGATAATTGCTATTATTGAACATATTTACCATACTTTGCTAATGCCATTGGTTTAACCTCATTATCCGATAGATATTTAATCAACAACATTAGACTCAATTTTAGCACAGTCTTAATTGTTTTTAAATAATATTTATATTTATTAATTTTATTGTAAACCCGAACATTATTTAGCTATCATAAATTACTCACCAATAACTAACACTTATCAAACATTGACGTAGGATGTAAAAAATCTTAATATTTTTACTTTATTTACTTACAATATAAACTAATATGGTATATTTGTTCACCTTTAAGGCTGAAATAGATTCAAAGTAATATTATACTTTTATCAATACAGCTTTTGATTTTAACTTGACCAAGCGCAAAATCACTAGTAAAGTGTAATCAATTTAACTTTGATAATTTTAAAAAGGAGAGTGCATTAAATGTCAAATTGGACAACAAAATTTGTTAAAGAAGGTCTAACTTTTGATGATGTTTTATTAATTCCAGCAGAAAGTCACGTATTACCCAATGAAGTAGATTTACATACTCAACTGGCACCCAATCTTAAACTAAATATTCCAATAATCAGTGCCGGAATGGACACTGTGACTGAAGGTGCAATGGCAATAGCTATCGCACTGCAAGGCGGCTTAGGTGTAATCCATAAAAATATGTCGATTACTGCTCAAGCTGGAGAAGTAGCAAATGTCAAAAATGTTGTTGTCCCAAGTAATATCACTAAAGCAGCTGTTGATGATAATAATCACCTACTCGTTGCAGCTGCAATTGGTGTCACTAGTGATACGTTTGAACGGGCCGAAGCACTTATAGAAAGGGGAGCAGACGCCATTGTCATTGACACTGCACATGGTCATTCAGCTGGAGTTTTGCATAAGATAAAAGAAATTAGGGAACATTTTCCTGATATTACCCTCATTGCCGGCAATATTGCTACCGGTGATGCTGCTAGAGCACTCTTCGATTCAGGTGTTGATATTGTCAAAGTTGGAATTGGGCCAGGTTCTATTTGCACCACAAGAGTTGTTGCCGGTGTAGGTGTCCCGCAAATCACAGCGATCTATGATGCAGCTACAGCAGCTAGAGAATACCACAAGCCAATAATTGCCGATGGCGGTATGAAGTATTCAGGTGATATAGTTAAAGCTCTAGCTACTGGTGGCAATGCGGTTATGCTTGGAAGCATGCTTTCAGGAACTACTGAGGCACCGGGCGAAATTTTTGAAAGTGACGGTCATAAATTTAAGACTTATCGGGGAATGGGCTCTGTCGGCGCAATGGCCCAAGCTCATGGTTCTTCAGACAGATATTTCCAAGGCGGAGTAAATGAAGCTAATAAGTTAGTACCTGAAGGAGTGGAAGCACGCGTTGAATATAAAGGTGATGTCTCTGATATTGTCTTCCAGATTATTGGCGGTTTGCGCTCAGGCATGGGTTACGTTGGTGCCGCTACAATCGATGACTTACGGGAAAATGCACAATTTGTCAAAATTACTAATGCTGGGTTACGTGAATCTCATCCACATGATGTACAAATTACCAAAAAAGCACCTAATTATGAAAGATAATAAAAATTAAACAAAAAACTAGTTATTGCATAAAACAATAACTAGTTTTTAATTTACCCTATTTTCTGAAATAGCGTCATTTAGTTTCTGCAAATTCTCTACTAACTCCTTTTTAGTTTTAGCTCCTAAAATTTCAGCATAGCTATTCTCAGACTGGATAAAATAGTTAGAAATTTTTTGTTCTAAATTAACAGCTTTAGTAGTTAGGATGATCGCTTTTAATCGAGTATCATGTGGATCTACTTTTTTAGTTATTAAATCTTTTTCTGCCATTAAGCGTAAAACATTGGTGGCCGTTGATTTTCTAATATTGAATTCATGCTCAATATCTTTTTGATAAATTGGCTTATTTTGTGCAAATGAAGCCAAGTATTCGATAATCAACATTTGCGTTCCGGTTAAACCTATTTTCCTGGCATAGTAATCAGCATTACGGTTAAACGTATTTTGTACTCTCTGCAATGCTAATCCTAATCTGGTCATTATTTTATCCCTCTGTTTTTACTGGTTTTGTAGCTCGATAAAGTAAGTATACACCAACAAAGATAATAATTAGAATAAAAATTAGTCCAACTTGAGCGGCATCAATGTATTTTCCAGAAGTAGAATTTTGACCGCTCATCTGCTCTACAAATTGCATGATTGCTGAAATAATGGCAGTACCAACCGCACCAGCAAATTGCTGGGCCATATTAAAGAGTCCGTTACCATCAGTACTCTCTTTTTCGCCAAGTAGACCAATTGAAGCTGTCATGGTATCCCCCATAACTAGGCCTATACCTAGCATTGTAATAACATAAAATAAGACAATTTTGCCAGATGTTAATGATGAAGCAAATAGGCAGTATAAAATGCCACTAATTATTTCAAAAATAGCACCTGTCATAATTGGCTTTCTTGGTCCGTAATTATCAAGCAGTCTGCCACTAATTGGCGACAAAATCGCCCCTACTAGTCCACCAGCTAATAGTAAAAGTCCCGCAGTCATCGCAGTAGAATGATTGACTATTTGGACATAATTAGGCAGGATGAACGACAAACCTAAGGTATTTACCTGAAAAATAAAGTAGGCTGTAATTCCTTGAGTGAATCTTATGTTTTTAAAAACACGAATATTAATCAGTGGATTGGTAGTATTCAATGAATGCCCAATAAAAATGATTAAACTTATTACTCCTAATGCTAAAGGTAAAACAAACATGAGCGGTTTTTGTAATATTTTAGATAAGTTGCTAAAAGCAAAAATTAACCCAATAAAAGTTAAAGCAATACTCAGAAAACCGGTAGTATCCAGCCTAGTATGCTTAATATTCTCTGTTTTACTTGTGATTGAAGTTAAGCCCATGATCAAGGATATTACCATCACGGGTATAATAAAGATAAAAATATAACGCCAACCTAAAGTATTAACAACCAACCCGCCAAAACTTGGTCCTAAAGCTGGAGCTACAGCAGTAATCATTGTTCCTATACCCATAAGGAGGCCTAGTTTATCAAGTGGTGTCTTCTCCAAAATGATATTAAACATTAAGGGAATAGCTATTCCTGCGCCCGCGCCTTGAATAATGCGACCAATAACTAGAAAAATAAATTGGTTAGCAACTGCGTCAATTAGCAAGCCACAAATAAATAAAGAAGCGGCTGTCACAAACAGTTTTTTCGAACTAAAGTTTCTTTTTAAATATGCTGATAGCGGCATGATAATGGAAGCAACCAGTAAATAGCCCGTCGTCATCCATTGCACTATGGCCATATTAACATGAAAATCATTCATTAAAACAGGAAAAGTAACATTCCCTGCCGTTTCAATTAGCACACCTGAAAATGACATCAGTCCAGCTGCGAAAATTGAACAAATTAATTTTACATCTAATTTTCTTTCCATTCGAATTCCTCCTGAACATTTAGTTAGCAAGCTAACTAAATAACCATAGTAACTCACATTTTTTTGAAATGCAATAAATTAAATGCAAAGAAAAACTCGTCTTGAAATTCAAGGTGAGTTTTTAAGTGATACTTATTTATCTGTATCAATCACATATTTTTGCCAGTAGCGCCAGACATTTTCACTTGATGATCGTTTGGCGTTTTCATACGCTCCATCATTCAATTTTCTCCGTAATTTAGGACTAGCAAAGAATTCACTAATTTTAGCTGCTAAATCATCGATATGACCACTTGGCACGATAAAACCACTCTGACCATCAGCAATCAAGTCTGCTGGACCGTAGTTAATATCATATGCAAATACTGGAACGCCGTGTGATTGAGCTTCAACTATTGAGAGCGGAGCTCCTTCATATCTTGAAGAAAGAATTGAAAGTTGAGCATTATCATAAACATAATCCATATCTTGGGTGTAACCCCTAAAGTGAACTACATTTTCCAATTTGAGATCTCGGACCAGCTTCTTTAGCATGTTTTCTTCTTTGAAATTATCCGCACCATTGCCATAACCATAAATATCTAGAGTTAGTGCATCATCATTTTGATAAGCTTGTTTAAAAGCCTTAATTGCGTCATCAATTCGTTTTTCATAGAATAAACGAGCTACAATTATTATTTTTCCTTTTATTCGTTCACTCATTGGGATATGCTCAGCATGTAATTGCTCATCTGGTACTATTCCTACAGGTATAGCAACTATCGGCACTTGCGTTCTTAGTCTTCTTCTCATGTCATCTGCTTGATGTTTTCCAGGAGTAACTACTAAGTCGGTTTTACTGAGTAATTCATTATTTGAAATTGAGTTGTAAGTGAGAGGAGAACTAGGGTCCCAGTAGTCTCTGAAGTGAATATTATGAAAATGTTCGATTTTTCGGGCTGGCGTTTTCATATTAATCATTGGCACATTAGTAATATTACTACGATCAGAGATGAAAGTTGACCACTCATCTCCATCCTGCTGGTTTAATTCATCAAGCATAATAGTAAACGCTTGGCCACTATTCATAAGTGAATGAACAACACCTTGAATATCAGTCAATTGAATGTTAGTTGCTGGATATGAATTCGGTCGTTTTTCATAAGAAATCTCGTAATAGATGGTATTGTCGGGGCGGAAAAATAATTCATAGACTAAGTGTCCATCTGCTGTATCATAAATTTGTGTTAGACTTTTAAAACCACGAGTATCATAAAAATCTTGCTTAATACAATTGACATCACCATTATAATATTTAATCGTGTCCACACTACCATTAGGCAACATATTAACAGTCATAGTTTTTCGATTGTCTTCATACACCTCATAACCATTATTGATTTTTTTTACCTTATTAAAGCTTGGGATCGGTATATCTTTTATCGTGACAACACGATTAGCAAACTTCACTGTACCGGCAAAAAAGTCAAACATATTGACATAATCATCATCAGTCATGCCATACAAAGGTAAATTACGATGTGCAAAGCGATTAAACTCCGACATAACAATCTTTGCTTTAACATGATTACGTTTAAATAACTTTAATCTTTTAACTTCTGCGTGCTCTATTCCTGAACTATTTACATCTAATCTATTATTTAAAAAGTAGTACATTAATTTTCCCTTTATTTATATATTCAAATCATCATTATTAATTTTAGCATACATTTAATAGGTATAGACATTACATTAAAATAAAAAGCATTAGCCTAATTTTTTAGGTAATGCTTAATTATAAAATATATTATTCCTTTTTTGTTAGCTTTAAAACCAACGGCCAGATTAGTGCTGTTATCACTCCTACAGCCAACCCTCCCCATAGAATCGGAGAAACGGTTAATGAAATCCCATGAGCAATGTTACTTTCCAGCCATTGTACCAACTGATTGGCTATGAATTGTAAGACCCCAAAAGATCCCACAGATCCAATTAACAAAATAATTGCAGCCCAATATTTACCAAATAATATTAACAAAGCCGATAGGATGAAAATTAATATTGCTGCAAAAAAGCAATAATGGAAAATAGTGATACTCTGATTTACCTGATCCTGATTTTCTTTCAAACCGTCATTAATTTTATTTAGTAAAAGTTTGCTGACTGCTTTTTGCACATCATTATTCTCTGGAAAAGATAAGCTTTTAGCTGTCACTTCACCATTTTCCTGGTAACTTGCACCTAAATTATACAAGCTGGCATAAGACATATCATGATGATATTTTTTAGGTAATTGTTCGAGGATTTTGTCTTCAACACCAAAGTCCTTAGCCAGTTTCAATGTACTCTTTAATCTTGAGTCACCCGTATTGTTAACACTTCTTTTGATGACAGTTTGAGCCATACCACGAACATTTTGCACGTTGACGGTGATAGGAGATTCCATCATTAGAAATCCTGAAACACAGACTGCTGCAACAAAAATTAGCCGTAACAAAATACTAGCGAATTTTCTCATTTAGTTAACCTCCTAAAAAATATTAACTGTTTAATCTAACATTCATGTTGACCCGAAGCTAAACAATTACAATTAACCATTTCAGGAGCATGCTCTTTCTTGAGAGCAAGTTCACTTTCGATCTTGGTGATATCACCTTGAGAAAGAGGCATATCCTTGAGAATTGCTATCATTACCTGACCCTTATGCATATCACACATATGACTCATCATTTCGTTAGTGACTTGAATCATCATCTCTATTTGCGTAACGGTAGCGGAATAAACAAAACGGCGACCGTCCTTACGGGTTTTTAGCAGACCCTTTTTGACTAATCGACCCATCAGAGTTTTAATAGTCGACTCAGACCAATCCTTTTTTGCTTGCAGTTGCTGAATCACATCACCAGTGTGAATTTTTCCTAAAGTCCACACTATTCTCATAACTTCCCACTCAGCTTCGGAAATATTATGTTCTTTATTTTTTTCTACCATAATAATCAACCTAGCTTTATTTTACTACAGAACAAACTTTTTTAGTGCTTTGGCAATTCCGTCATTGTCATTATCTGCGGTCACATAATCTGCATAGTCTTTGATCATCCCAACAGCATTACCCATCGCCACTTTTTTAAAATCAGGATTAGTAAACATCGAAATATCGTTGCCCTGATCGCCAAAAACCATAACTTGACTCGGCTTAATTTTCAATCTCTCTGCTAATTGCTGGACTGCATTACCCTTAGAAGCATCTTTAATGTTAATTTCAACAATAGAAGAAAAGCTGCGAACAATATCATACTTGGCAAAAGCCCATTGAGGGATATTATTCCATAATTTATCAACTTCACGTTCATCATCAAGAACACTAAGTCCCACTTTATTAAAAGAAAAATCTTGGGATATTTCTTCTACTTTACGTACTTTAATCACATTTTTAGTATAAGTAGCGTTTCTAGCTAAATTTACTCCTATGTCACGATCACATGTCCAGTAACACTCAGGAGTTTCAAAATGAAGGTTAACATGGGCTAATCTTTGCAAGCGACGCATATTAGAGAAATCATGGTAATTCATTTCTTCATTCATTAAAATATTTCCCGCTAGGTCCTGGATTACTGCACCATTAAAAACAATGTCATATTGTCTTGCGCCTTGTAAACCTAATTGTTTATTAAATTCAATAGTACCGGACAATGGTCGACCTGTTGCCAAAACCACCTTAATGCCTTGACTGTCAGCTTGCTTCAGTGCCCTTTCAGTTTCCGGTGAAATCTGTTTAGAGGTGGTAAGTAAAGTACCATCTAAATCAACCGCAATCAATTTTATTGCCAAAATAATATCCTCCTACACTTTTTCACTATCTTCTTTATTATACAAAAAGTCGTAATTACTTACGACTTTTTCAAAAAAATTCTCTTTTAAAACAAAACAAAAACTCAAAAAGCTTATTCTACAGTGACGCTTTTCGCTAAATTACGCGGCTTATCAACATCTAGTCCTTTATCTTTAGCTGCAAAATATGCAAAAAATTGTGCTGTAACTACACTAACAAGTGGCGAAAGATAGTAATTAACTTCAGGTAAAACAATATCATCGGTAGGTTTAGCTAATGATTTACGTGCAATAGTAATAACGGTTGCACAGCGTGCAATTACCTCTTGAATGTTTCCCCGCATCAAATCCGCTGTGACAGAATCATTAATCAAAGCGATTACAGGTGTGCCTTTTTCAATCAATGAAATTGTGCCATGCTTTAATTCCGCTGCCGCAAAACCTTCTGTTTGAATATATGACACTTCTTTAAGTTTAAGGGCTGCCTCCAAAGCGACTGGATAATCAATCCCTCTGCCAATGTAGAAAGCATTGCGACTTGATATAATATCCTTCTGAGCGAGCTGCTCAATTTTTTTCTGATTCGAAATCACTTGTTCAATTCCTTCTGCAGCTAAAGCAAAATTCTTTTTCAAATCAAAAGCTGCAGCATCTTTAACACCTAATTTTTCTCCTAATGCCTTGGCAACCATAGCTTGAACGGCAACTTGGGCAGTATAAGCTTTAGTTGAAGCTACAGCAATCTCAGGCCCTGCTTCAAGTGACATAGCATAATTAGCTTCGCGTGCCAAAGTTGAATTGGGAACATTCGTCAAAGTTAGACTGGGAATGCCACGCTTAATCGCCTGTTGTAAGACAACGCGTGAATCAGCCGTTTCACCTGATTGCGATAAGAAAATAAAGAATGGGTGTTTTGACATCATTGGAAAATGGTAACCTGCTTCAGATGCAAATCCTACTTCAGTTGGGATCTTGGTCAGCTTCTCAAAAAGATGTTTACCAATTAAACCTGCATGGTAACTTGTACCAGCAGCAAAGATATACAGTCTATCTGTCTGAGATAGAGCATTAATAATTTTAGCATCTACTTTAGGGTCACCAGTTTGATCAAGATAATGTTGATCTAAGTGCCGTAAAACACTCGGCTGCTCACAAATTTCTTTAAGCATGTAGAATTCATAAGTGCCCTTAGAAGCAGCATTTTCATCAATATTTAACTCATAGTGCTGATGATCAACCTTTTGACCAGCAATAGTTTCAAGCTGATACCCATCTTGAGTAATGTCTCCAACCTCACCATCTTGTAAATCAACGAAAGTTTTGGTATGATCCAATACCGATAAGGCATCAGATGCGATAAAATTAAAGCCATTACCCAGTCCCAGCATCAAAGGAGATTTATTTTTAGCAATAAAAATATGATTTGGATTTTGATTGTCAATTAATAAAAGAGCATATGATCCCTTAATTAATTGTAGGGCCTGCTTTAGAGCCGTAAAGGCATCTTCATTTTTTTCACGAGCAAATTTACTAACTAATTGAACTATTACCTCGGTATCAGTGTCAGACTTAAAGGTAACATCATTTAAGTATTGCTTTTTTATTTCTTGGTAATTTTCAATTACGCCATTATGAACCAGATAAAAGCGTTCGGTTTCATCAAATTGGGGATGAGCATTAGATTCAGTGGGCTTACCATGTGTTGCCCAACGAGTATGACCAATTCCAATCATACCCTGCTCTTCTGGAGTCATTTTGTTCTTCAAGTCCTCAATACGACCAGCAGTTTTAGTTAAATATTTTTTTCCTGCCAAATCATTGAGGTAAATTCCTGCAGAATCATATCCGCGATATTCAAGCTTAGACAACCCATTTAAAACAATTTCTCTAGCAGACTTTCCAACTATGCCAACAATTCCACACATATTCTTCTCCTTTGGTCTAGTAAAAATAATCAATTTGGATTAATTAGTTAATTCAACTTAATTATGGAATAATAGCCTTTTTTAATAAATTGGTCAAGCAATATTTTAAAAATTGGTCTATACAATAATGTAAAATTACTATTACTAACACAAAAGTTTGCCCAAATAAGTGATGAAAATCTTAAATTGAGGCCGGTTAAACAGTTATACCTTTAAATAAGCATATGCTTAAGCTGTTGTGTAAAATACAAAAGTGATATTTAAGTATTATTCAGAAAAAAGCGGGCTTCTTGCTATCTTTTTTGTTTTACGTGAAGTTGTCATTCTTAATAGACAATTTAATAGCTAGCTATTAGAATTTAAGGATAAAGGGGTAATTACAATGAAAATTAACAAAAAATTGTTTATTAGCTTAGTAGCTGGAATATTGACAACAACAGCTATAGCAGCTACTACAACTAATATTGCTCAAGCTCAAACTACTACTTCAAATGTAAATTCTGAGCAAGGCAAGCTAACCTTGAATCATAAGACGCGTGTTTATAACAAAAAGGGTAAGAAAAAATATTCTTATCTTAAAACGAATGAATTGCTAAAAAAGGGTGCTTCAGTAAGATACGTTGGCAAAATTAAAGCCTTATCTGATCCAGATACTAAACGTTATTCCTTTAATGATAAAGATATGAACTGGTATTATCTACCATATAAGACAATTAAAGGTAAACAATACTACAATATCGGTCATGGTGGTTGTATTAAAGTTATAAATGTTGAAAGTATCAATGGAAATAAGCTATTTACTAATTATGCTACTGTTACAATAGCTTCTTGGCCGTTTTCTTCTGATAAAGATTTTACAAAAGCAAATCTTGTTAATAATAAAGGTGAATTTACCGATAAATATGTTAAAAAGGGTACAAAACTAGTGGTTGATCGTCGCAGTAATAGAGAAGAACTAGCAGGGACGACTAAAATTGATATGCTTGATAATGAGTGGTTCTAGAAGTATTCCGCATAAAAAACAATAAAAATCTGTTTGTTTTAAGAGACGACCTTAAAACGCAGCCTCGCCAGCAACTAATACCGTATACTAATATCATGCATGTAAGATTTGTGAATGACGCATATCTTTATAATACAAAAGGAGAATTTGCGGACGATTCATGGTTCAGTTCAGGTGATACGGTTTCGGTTACAAGTTTAAGATATATGGGTTCCAGCAGATAAAAAAGCATAGCTGTTTTATGAAGTTTTAGATTCACCTTCATCAGTGTTAAACTGTGATTTTGTAAAAGTTTCTACTGCTAAATATACTTTTGGCAATCATTTAAAGCCAGTGAATACAGCAGCTGATGTCACGCCAGCCAACATAGAAAAAGATGTAAAAGAATAATACAAATATTTTTGAGTAAAGTTTGTATAATAAGACCCCAAAATTGAAGTCAATTTTGGGGTCTTATTATTATTTACCTGCTTTTTAGCTCAAAAATGCAATGGGTTTATTTTACTTACACGCCCATTTCCTTTTCAACTACATCAGTTATTCTCTTCACATAGGCATCAGTTTCCTCTTGGGTTGGTCCTTCAGCCATTACACGCAAAAGTGACTGTGTTCCGGAAGGTCGCACTAATACTCTACCATCGTCACCCATATCGTTTTCAACCTCTTTTATTACATCTAAAATAGGTTGATGCTCTTTCCAGGATTTCTTATCTTTTACCGGAACGTTTACCAGACACTGTGGATATTCTTTAAAATCAGTTAGTAACTCAGTTAGAGTTTTGCCAGTTCTTTTCATCACTAACATCAAATGTAAACCTGTCAACATTCCGTCACCTGTATTATGATAATCACTCATAATCACGTGACCAGATTGTTCTCCACCTAAATTATAACCATGCGCACGCATTTCTTCTGAAACATATCGGTCGCCCACTTGAGTCCGAACATTTTTAATACCACGTCTTTGCAACGCTTTAGTAAATCCCAGATTACTCATTACAGTGGTAACGATTGTATCTTTTTTCAAACGGCCACCATCTTCCATATAGCTGCCAAGTATATACATAATATGGTCACCATCAACCTCGTGACCATTTTCATCGACAGCGATACAACGATCAGCATCACCGTCAAATGCAAGACCAAGTTGTGCGCCCTGTTTCACTACTTCTTCCTGCAGTTTTTCAGTATGAGTGGCTCCAACGTGATCATTAATGTTAAGGCCATCGGGATGAATAGCAATAGTAATGAAGTCAACACCACAATCAGCAAATAACCGAGAAATTAGGCTGCTGGCGGCACCATTTGCACCATCGATCACAACCTTAATACCACTAAGGTCTTCAGGAATAGTATTTTCAATAAACTGTAAATATTTGGCACTACCTTCATGAAAATCGGTGACAGAACCTAGTCCTTTAGCAGAAGGTCGAGGTAAACTATCTTTAGGGGCATCAATCAATTTTTCAATTTCGCCTTCCATTTCGTCCGACAATTTCAAACCATCGCTGCCAAAGAACTTAATACCATTATCTTCAACAGGATTATGGGAAGCAGAAATCTGAACACCTGCATCAGCGCCTTGAGCACGAACTAGATACGATAATCCCGGTGTAGTAATTACACCTACCTCCAAGACCTCAATTCCAACAGAAAGAAGTCCTGATATCAAGGCGTATTCCAACATCTGCCCAGAAATTCTCGTATCACGAGAAACCAAAACTTTGGCCTGTTCTTCTTTAGACTTGTTTTTTGTTAAGACGTAACCACCGTCTCGCCCTAACTTAAATGCCAACTCAGGAGATAGATCTTGATTAGCGACCCCACGTACACCATCAGTGCCAAAATATTTTAACATTACTAAACAACCTTTCTTTCTTATTTATCAACATTTTGTGTGTCTTTTGTATTTTCTACCTTTATATCAACATTGATTTGCCTTGGATTCGATTTAACTACACCGTCAGGTAAATTGAAAGTAATAGTTTTGGTAGCAGAAACGTTAACAGAACCTAAATCAACGGGAACTTTCAAGCGCTTAACTTTAGCCAGAGCATCTTCATTGCCATATAAAGTTACGTATTTGGTTTTAGCAGTCAGTGAGTAAATTTTATTTGTTTTTTCATGTTCTGGTTCAAGCTGAACTTTTACTACTTTTTTTGCCGTTGTGATAGGTATTGTTACTTTAGCAGTTGCAGGATCAATTATTACATTCAACTGTCTTCCCTTATTATCTACTGCAATCAAGTTTACCTGTCGCTCATAAGTGTGATCAATACCATTAGGTAAAACCACCTTGGCAACAATCTGATCAATTTGATCAACTTCTGAGCGAGCCCCGGTTACCTCCACCTGTTGCGGGTAAACGCTGGAATGACCTCTCTGATAACCAGGAGCTACAGCACCTTTATTATACTCTATTTGTACAGGCATTGTAGTTGACTTACGTCGCTGAATGTCGACAGTAACATTTCGCGGCTTAACTGAATAAGATATTTGCTTATTAATACCATTAATATGAATTTTGACATTATGCTTACCAATGCTTTTTTTCGTCAAGTCAATGTAAGCTCTAAAATTTTGAGTATTAATAGTAGAAGTAACAAGTGCTGTAGACCCTTCCAAAGTAACACTAACTCTTTCGGGATAGCCCACAACGTAATACTTGTCCGTATCAACTGAAACCTGCAAAGGTACTTTGATTGTTTCAGTCTTATTAGCAGTTTGCTTTGTCTTTTCAGTTTGTCCCTGAGATAAAAATCCTTCTTGGGTGGAATTGACATAAATAACCAATAAAACTGCAATTAAAAGGGAGACCAGCCTGATAAACCAAGATTTTTTCCAAAATTCTTTCATCGGTCAGCACCCCATTTCCATATTTTACGGATAATTTTTTGGTACCATTTATCATTATCATTTTTCTTTGGTACCAATTCAGCATTAAGATATTTTAGATATTCATCCCGAGTCATATCGACCATAAAGCGACCGTTACGGGTAATTGTTACTCCACCTGTTTCCTCAGAGACAACGACGGTAATTGCATCTGTCACTTCGGAAATACCAACAGCAGCTCGGTGACGGGTCCCCAACCTTTTAGGAATCATACTATTATCTGAAAGTGGTAAATAAGCAGCTGCCACTGCAATTTTGTGATCCTTGTTAATAATCACGGCACCATCGTGTAAAGGAGTATTAGGAATAAAAATGTTAATTAATAATTCTCCTGTGACATCAGCGTTAAGCTTGATTCCAGTTTCGATATAATCCTCTAGGCCAGTTTCCTGTTGGATAGTAATTAATGCCCCAATTCTTCTTTTCGACATATATTGAATGGCTTTATCAAGTTCATTAATGAATTTAATTGATTCGCTTCGGGCACTATCCTCGCGACCGCCAAAAATAGGCAGGCGTCCTAAATGTTCGAGACCACGTCTAATTTCTGGTTGAAAAATCACAATAATTCCAACTACAGACCAAGAAACAATTTGGTCAATCAGCCAAGTCGTAGTATGTAGTTGTAGTATCCCTGCAATAATGCGCACGATAAAAATCAGCACAATTCCCTTTGCTAACTGGACAGCCTTAGTTCCCCTGATTAAAATAACTAAGTGATAAACTACAAACCAGATAATCAGGACATCAAGAATTGTAGATAAGTTGCCCCAAGTAAAAATATGTGCTCCGCTAGTTTGCATAAATACTCCTTTCTCTAATGTGTGAACATAATAATTGTATCAGTTTACTCATCAGGCTCGCCAATAATTCTTACCTCAGTTTGTAAATCCAAACCAAACTGAGACTTGATTTTTGTTTGTATTAAATGAATTAAATTAAGGTAATCCGTCGCAGTAGCATTACCCTTATTCACAATAAATCCAGCGTGCTTGGTGGAATCTTGAGCGCCGCCTATTTGCTTTCCTTGCAAACCCGCCTTGATAATCATTGGGCCAACATAGTGACCATCTGGTCTTTTAAAAACACTGCCACATGAAGGATATTCAAGCGGCTGTTTATATTTACGCAAAGCATTAAGATAATTCATATCTGCTAAAATACGATTTTTGGCAGACTTTTTTAATGCAAAAACAGCCTTTATGACAATATCACCATTATCCTGAACTAATGAATGTCTATAAGAAAAATTCATTTCAGACAAAGAATGTTTTTTTATTTCTCCCCTACGCGTCATAACCTTGACGCTTTGAACAACATTACTAGTTTCACCCCCATAAGCACCGGCGTTCATGAAAACTGCACCGCCAACACTTCCTGGTATTCCAGCTGCAAATTCTAATCCACTTAGGCCATGATGTGCAGCTGTAAAAGCCGTATCCACAATAGTCGCTCCTGCTTGAGCAACAACCTGATTATCTTCAACCTTAATTTGGTTCATCGCGGTCAAAATTAGAACTAAACCTGAAATACCGCCATCACGTATTATTAAGTTAGAAGCATTGCCTATTACAGTTAAGGGAATTTCGTTATCATAAGCAGTAATTACTAAATCTCTTAATTCATTTTCATTGTGAGGAAAAGCAAGAAATTCAGCTGGACCTCCTGTTTTCGTAAATGTATATTTACTAAGTGGAACCTGTTTTTTTATTTCTAAACCTTTTTTGGTTAAATCTGATAACTTCAAAACCAAAATCCCCTTTTATCTAATCTTTTTCTATTTTACCTCATTCAGTTAAGACCTTCATCATATGTTATACTAAAATTAAAATTTAAAGGAGATAACATGAATTTTATTGCGATGGATTTCGAAACAGCCAACAGACATCCTGAAAGTGCCTGCTCTTTGGCCTTGGTAATGGTTCGGAACAACCAAATTGTAGATCGCTTTTATACTGTAATTAATCCGCAAATGCCTTTTGATGCACGCAATATTCAAATCCACGATATCACTGCAGAAGACGTTAAGGATGCCCCGACTATGGCCGAAGTCTGGCCTAAAATCAAAGCACTCTATCAGCCTGGGATGTTGGTTACAGCACACAATGCTCGTTTTGATACTAATGTAATGCGGCAAAGCTTAGCTCGCTATGATATTCCTGAACCACATTATTTCGTCATCGATACCTTGCAGACCAGCAAATTATTTGAACCCCAGCTGCCTAACCACAAACTGGATACAGTTTCTAAAGCTCTTAACGTGGAATTATGGCATCATCATAATGCTCTCAGTGATAGTGAAGCCTGCGCAGGAATTTTGATAGCACAAAATGAAAAATATGGAGACGAGGCTCTAAAAGGTTTGGTCTACCAAATATAAGCAAAAAAAGCAGGGTTAAAAACCCTACTTTTTTAGGTTAGTAGCTGCAAAATATTTTTGAGCCATTGTTTATATCTTTCACCCTTTGCCTCAAATTCAACTACTCGTTTAGTTGAAGACCAACTATCATCTACTCTTTTAATGGTAAGTTGTAAAAATTGCTTAGGAAGCTCTTTTTGGATTACGTCTGGCCATTCGATTACAACTATTCCCGGTTCAGACAAATAGTTAGTTAAATCGATTGAAGATAAATCATCATTTTCTAAGCGATAAAAATCCATATGAAATAATGGCAGCTTGGCCTCAGGATATTCCCTAACAATAGTAAACGTGGGACTTTTTACTGGTCGTTTAATTCCGAGTGCTCTGCCAATTCCCTGAGTCAAAGTCGTTTTGCCAGCACCGAGATCGCCATTTAACAGTAATAAGTCATGTGCCTGGGCAGTCTGAGCAATAGCTGCACCAAGCTCCTGCATTTTTTGAGCAGAATCAATACTAAGCTTCATTTTTCTCATCCCTTAATAGCGCCTGTGCAGCAGTTAAAATCGCGATATTGTAAACGTCCTGTGTACTGGCACCGCGTGACAGGTCGTTAACAGGTTTTTGTAATCCCTGCAAAATAGGACCAATAGCCGCAAAATTCCCCAAACGCTGAGCAATTTTATAAGAAATATTGCCAGATTGCAGTTCAGGAAATATGAAGACATTTGCTTGTCCCTTTATTGCGGAATCAGGAGCCTTTTGTGCCGCCACAGCAGGCACAAAAGCGGCATCGAATTGCAGTTCACCATCTGCTGAAATTTCAGGATGTTCTTTATGAAAAATTTCAGCAGCTTTCTTAACTTTGGTAACCATATCTCCTTTAGCTGAGCCTTTAGTTGAAAAACTCAAAAATGCAACTTTAGGATTAATATCAATCATTTTGGCAGTTTGAACGGATTGGTATGCAATTTCTGCTAATGTTTCACTATCTGGATCTAAATTAATAGCACAGTCTGCAAAAATATATTTCTCATCTTGGCGTTCCATAATGAAACTTCCAGAAACACGTTTCATCCCTTCAGAGGTATGGATCAACTGTAGAGCAGGTCTAACTGTTTCAGCGGTTGAATGAGTTGATCCAGATACCATGCCATTGGCAATACCCATTTCCACCAACATAGTACCAAAATAGTTTGGCTCATTTAATATTTCAGCAATATCAGCCTGCGAGACATTTTTTCTACGTGCCTTTATAAAACTCTGTACCATCGCTTTTTTGCTTTTATAGTGAATCGGATCAACTATTTCTAATTCGTTAAAAGCTAAATTGTTTTTGCGGATTTTATCAGTTATTATTCCGGTATTACCTAATAAAATAGGTTTAATAATATTTGCCAGGGATAACTGACTGGCTGCATTTAAAATACGTATGTCGTTTCCTTCCGGGAAAACTATCTGATACTTTTTTTCTGAGTTTTGTACCTTATTTTTTAACAAATCAAAAACGCTCATTTATCTCCTACCTATACTAAATCTGCTTGTGTAACCTTTGTGGGTAATTGCCAATCGATTGGGGTTTCGTCAAAATTTTTCAGCGCTTCATTACAACGCGAAAATGGTCTTGAACCAAAAAATCCCCTATCAGCTGAATATGGACTTGGATGAGCTGATTTAATCACAAAATTTTTGTCTTGGTCAATTAAAACGATTTTGTTTTGAGCGAAACGCCCCCACAAAATAAAGACCACTTTGCCACGATCACTCAAAGCTTTAATTGCGGCATCGGTCACGGCTTCCCAGCCCTTTCCCTGATGACCATTAGCATGACCGTATGGAACCGTCAAAACAGCATTTAACAATAATACTCCCTGATCTGCCCATTTTTTTAAGTAGCCGTGATTAACTGGACGGCAACCAACATCGTCATATAATTCTTTATAAATATTTTGAAGAGAAGGAGGCAATTTCACTCCCGGATTAACCGAAAAACTCATTCCAGTTGCCTGACCAGGATTATGATATGGATCTTGTCCTAAAATCACAACTTTCGTATTTGCGAACGAGGTTAGTTTGAAAGCAGTAAAAATATGATACATATCAGGATAAATTTTCTTTGTAGCATATTCTGTTTTTAAAAATTCATGTAATTGCTGATATTCTTTGCTTTCGAAAACGGGAGCTAATATTTCATCCCAGTCGTTACCAATAAACTTTTTCATTACTTCAACAGGCCTCTCTTTCACTAACTTTTATGGTATCATGAAATTAATTATCGATGTGGTGAAATTTAATACATTTTAGCTCTTTTTATTATCTAAAATTATAAAAGTAAGAATTTCTTCATATATGATAATATGGTAGATAAAGAAATGATTTGTAACTAGGAGGAGTTAATTATCTGTGATTAAATTAGTAGCTTGTGATTTAGACGGAACCCTTTTTAACAGCGATATGAGAATTTCAGACGAAAACGTGTCTGCAATTCGGGCAGCACAAAGAAATGGAATTGAATTTTTAGTAGCTACAGGGCGTGCACCACGGCAATCACGGAAAACTATTAGAGATTATGGCTTAAAAACGGGTTTTATTAATATCAATGGTGCCTTAGTATATGATGAAAATGATAATTTGCAGATTAAGCATAAATTGCCTAATGAGAAGGCACGTGTAATCGCAAATATTCTTGAACAAAACAATATTTATTTTGAATTAGTTACCGCCGAGCAAATATATTCAAGTGATATCAGTAAACGTGTGGTTAACTTAGCTCATGCACTAATGACTCTGAATCCAGGAGTAACTTTTAAAAAAGCAGTTGCAACTGCGGCTGGTAGTAACGCTATGTTTAGTATGACCTTGGAAAAAAACTTTGATAAGTTATTAACTAACCCCAAAACCGAAATTATGAAAATAATTGCTTTTGATGCACATGGACCTGCTGCTTTTACCAAAGTTAAAAAAGAAATTAAGGATGTAGACGGTGTTGTTGTGACATCAAGCTCTGCAGCTAACATTGAGATTAACGATATTAAAGCACAGAAAGGCCCTGCTCTTTTAGATTATGCCAGAAAAAAAGGTATCAAAACAGAGGAAGTAGCCGCAATCGGGGATAATCTCAATGATGCCAGTATGATTAGGGATGCAGGTGTTGGAGTAGCAATGGCAAACGCAGTACCCACTATTAAGAAATTGGCGCAAGTCAGAACTAAATCAAACAATGATAATGGAGTTGCTTATATTTTAAGGAAATTTATTAAAAATAACGCAAAAGAATAGAGGTGCTTAAATGCGCTACTTATTGGAATTAACTCAAAAACAGGAATATGGTCAAATACCTGTCGCAAATGAAAAAGACAAAATTGAATATATTATTCAAGGCAATTTAGATAATCCCAATCATACCCTGTACTTAAAAAAGTTTACTGGCAAAGAAATAGGACGGCTGTACACTGATGGTAATGGCATCATCTCTTCTTACACCATTGATGTGGTTAATCACTCTTTGGTTAAAGTTAAAAGGTTAAACAATAAGATAGCTAACCTTTTCTATGTTACTCGCTTAAACTACATAGTTACTGGCAGTATTAAAAAAGGAAGCTATAAATTTCTTTTTGGTGTCAAAAAAGTTGCCACTGTTAGGACAGTTGTTCGCAGTGAGGGGGTCGTTTTAATTTGTGATATTGATCGTCCTGAAGATGTACCCTTTATCCTATTGTGTGCCACGCTTTTTACTCAATGGCATACCACCCCGTTACGACTGCCAACTTTTCCACCCGTTGGTCGTAAATATAATGTTAATTTTAATTAAAAAGGCGCTACAGCTTAGCTAAACTGCTAGTAACGTTTTTTTAGGCTAGTTTACAAAATATTATTTTAATACCAAATTTTTGAAGGAAAAGTTAGCAACTTCTGCACTTCGATGTGAAACAACAATTATGGTTTCCACCCTATTTAATAATTTTTGCAATAAATTTTGTGCTGTTTTCAGGTCAATACTGGAAAAGCTCTCATCCAGTAAAATTAATTTACCCTTAGTATCGATTAGTCTAGCTAACGCAATACGTTGAGTTTGACCGCCAGATAAGGAATTATAATGCCAATTTTCATTAACTTCAAAATCTTGTTTTACCCTATCTAGACTTGCTTTATTATAGTTTCGTCCCAGCAAGATATTATAATTAATACTGCGAGGAAACACTGTCACTGTCTGGGGCAGATAGATAATTATTGAGTTTATTACGTTACGGGGTATAACAGTAATATTGATCCCATTCAGTAAAATTTCGCCTTTAGTAGGAGTAAGTTGACCCGTTGCCAATTTCAATAAGGTAGATTTACCCCGGCCAGAAATCCCATTTAATTTATAAAAATCACCTTTTTTAAAGACATAAGAAAAATTATGCAGAATTTTTTCTTTTGCATTAGGATATGAAAAGGTGACATTTTTAAATTCCAGTGACTGAAACTCCATTGAAAAATTAGTTTTAGCAAAATTGTCATTTTTACTCTCCCTATGTTTCTTCAATTCATTAAATTTAGCAAAAATACTGGAAGTAGAAAGCAATTGTGCAAAGTAACGATTAATAATTCCGGCAGAGTCAAAAACCTTAGTAGCTAATTCAGCCGTGGACAAAATAGCACCTGCACTAATTTTTCCTTGAAAATGAAGAAGCCCTGTAATACCTAGAATAAGAAGTTGACTACCAATATTGATTACACCTGTAATAATATCCACAGCGGAACGTCTGACAGTGTTATGTACATTTGCCTGCTTTAAACTTTGTGATCCCGTCGCAACTAACTTCTTGATTTCACCCAAAGCGTTAAAAGCGTAAAGAGTATCATAGCCGTGTAAACCGCTACTAGTAAATTTTAAAAAATTTTCGTTAGCCTGAGAAATTTTAGTAACCCCTGCTGTCAGAAATCTTTTGCAGAAACGCGGGACTAATATAATCACTAAAACTAACAAAATAGCTGCAAGAAATAAAATATTGCTATAAAGGTATAAAGCTATTAACGCAAAAATTGCATTACCGCTAAAACGTACTATTAGAAAAAAGGTATTAAGACCTTCTTTTTGAATTAAATTGACGTCATTTTGCAGGTAAGATTCATAATAATCCACTGGATTTTGTTTAAATTCATTTTGAGGAAGTTTAATTAGACTAGTAACTATGTCATTGCGAATATTGCCGAGAATATCTTGTGTAACTGTTTCTTGAATATAACTTTCCAGAAAAGAAATAAGAAACGTGAGAAACCAAAGTAAAAAGATCATTACCAACATGCTAACAAAAGGCCTAATTTTACCGGCAATTAAATAATTTGCCAGTACGGCCATTTTGGTAGCAGCCAAAACTTGCAACACAGAATTTACTAAAAGTAATAGACAAGCTGTTATAACTGCAAATGCATGTTTTTTGAGATAATGATACATTTTGGCCCTCCTTTATTGTTTCTAATGGCAGTAAAACAATTTTAACTGTTTATTTAATTATTCTTTAATTTATTAGCAATATTAACAAATTAAATTATGTTAGACAAGATACAATTGTAATCGTGCCCCATATTGGCTCAATACAATAAAAAACGTCCCTAAAATTAATAATTAGTTTTAAGAACGTTTATCTAAGTATGGTTTAAATTTGTTTATCGTATGCTAGTTTTTCTTTTTCGAAACTTAACAATTGGTCATCAAAATGATCAATTTTATAATTTAGATAATTAACTGTTTTTTTAATATTTTTAATTTCTTCATCTAACTGATTTCGTTGCTTAATTAGTAATTGCTTTCGTCTTTCTGCGGTTGAATTATTTTCCATATATAAATCTACAAATTCTTTTAATTTTTTGATAGACATCCCCGCATTACGTAAAACCATAATGTAAAAAATCCAGTTTTGCTCCTTTGTGTCATACACGCGATAGCCATTTTCGTCCCTTTTAACAGTAGGTATCAACTTCTCTTTTTCCCAGTAACGTAATGTATCTTTAGATAAGCCAAATTTTTTACTAATTTCGTTTATTGTCAAAATTCGTTTTCCTTTAATCAACATTTCTAATTAAATCATGAATATTTCTCACTGCTGCTGGATCACGATGATCAAAAAACTGACTTTCATTTTTATCCAGATTTTTTATTTGTGCCATTTCTGCTGGATTTAATTCAAAATCAAAAATTTTACTGTTTTCTACCAAGCGATCGTGATGAATTGATTTTGGAATTACTACTATTCTTCTTTGAACTAACCAGCGTAAGATAACTTGACCAGTTGTTTTATGATGATCTGCAGCTATCTGCCTAATTAACGAATTAGTAAACACATGATGCTTTCCTTCCGCGAAAGGTGCCCAAGCTTCGGGTTGAATTTTATTTTCTTGGAGGAAAGAAACCTCTTTTGCTTCTTGCATCCAAGGATTAATTTCAATTTGGTTAACAGCAGGACGAATATCATTATACAAACTTAAATCGAGAACACGGTCTGGTGAAAAATTAGAAACCCCAATTGCTCTGATAATTCCGGCCTTATATGCTTCTTCCATTGCACGCCAGGAACCATAAACATCACCATAAGGCTGATGTATTAGATACAGATCTAAATAATCAAGCTGTAATTTTCTTAGAGAAGTGGCAATTGCCCGTTTGGTTGCCTCATAACCTGTATCAGATACCCATAATTTAGTGGTGATAAACAAATCAGTTCTATCAACTCCACTGTTTTTAATGGCCTTTCCTACCGCCTCTTCATTACCATAGGATGAAGCTGTATCGATCAGACGATATCCTATTCTAATTGCATCCTCAACTACATTTTCAGCCATAGTCAGGTTAGTTATTTGAAAAGCGCCTATACCTAGAGTAGGCATTGATATGCCATTATTTAGTGTTGTTTCTTTCATTTTGGTACTCCTTTATCATTTTGAAATAAAGTGTATACCTTAGAGTTAGCTCCATAGCAAGGATTTTTCTAATACTGAGCTTGATTCCTATTCTTGCAGTTTTTTAACTATTAAATTTGCTAATAGGTTATATCCTTCTTTTCCAAAATGTAAGCCGTCATCCAATTGCCCTTTACAGAGTGTTGTTAAATTGCCATGATCAATCATAGCTTGGAATAGATTAATAAAATTTAAATTGTACGTTTCTGCTAACTTGATCAGCTCAGCAGTATAAACAGCAATTTCACGGTTGGTCCGCTTATTTTGCCTATTTTGATCAACAGCAGGAGGGGAAATTAAAATTACATTTTGTGGATAATATAAACAAATTATGCTAGATATAATAAGAGCCATGTTTCTCTTGAATTGAGCGATAGGTACCCGCTTGTGTTTTGCTATATCGTTTGTCCCTAAAAGCAATACCAATTTATCGCAGCGTTCAACTTTTAGGATCAAATCTGGCAGTAATGCATAAAAAGCTCCCGAATTTACTCCGGAAACTGCAGTATTGACAATCTCAATATCTGGTATTTTTGCTTTAATTGCATTATTAATACGAGGTGATTTTAAACCTTCTTTGCGAGCAATAATGCTATCGCCTGTTAATAATAGTTTCACTTTTTCTCCTTCTTAAAACTAAAAACTGTAATCACAATTAGTTGAGACTACAGTTTCAATAATTAACGTGGGTTAACTTTACTATATTTCATATCTTTAAATTCAAATGCACTATACTTATTTGTTATAGATTTTGTTTTAAAAAATTGGTTAGTTACTAAACCATCTTCTGGATTACTTTGAAATAAAACTTTATGTTTTTTACCAGCTATTTTTTCAGTCTTAACTGTGAAAGCATTTCCGTTTTTAGTTGTCTTTTCCTGTACCGGACTTAGTATGATCCACTTACTCCCATGCATTTTTTTACTAGATACCCGTAAATATTTTGCTAAAATGCTCTGATTTTCCTCTTGCCAAGCTGAAGGCATTTCCCAAGGATATTTCTTTGTGCCTTTGACCCTTCCGACTTTAATTACTTTAAAATAATCATTAGTTAGAGGCATATTGATCGCAGACGCATGAATACTCATTGGATTGGGGGTAAAATTGTTGTTGCTATACCACTTGCCACGCCAGGTTTTGGGAAATTTAAATTGTTTTGCAAAACCATATTTGTTTTTCTTGGTTTGCGCAGCCTGCACGGTTTTTGGTTGAACACTTGCAAGTGGCACTGTCATAGGTATAGCTAAGCCTGCTAATGCAAATATAGTAATAATTTTTTTAGCCATTTTTCTCTCCTGTAAAAAAATATTGTGTTTTTATTTATAGTAATAATTATAAACTGGTTGGTTGTATAAAGTAATTCAATTTATTAAAAAAACTAATTCCTTAATTGAGAATTAGTTTTAAAATCACTTATTTACTTTACTTAATACTGGTTAAATGAAGGTGCATAAGTTTCACCCTTAAAATTATAGTGTTGATATTTTTGCGCTAATTTTGGTGAACGGAAGAATTGATCAGTGATCTCACCTGTTTTGGGATTAGCTAAGAATATTACTTGTTGAGTTTTACCAGCAACTTTTTCATTCCTTAATCTAAAAGCAAAGCCAATTTCAATATTGTTTTCATCTATTGGACTAAAGACAATCCATTTTTTATTGCTAATCTTATTAGTGGTTACTCTACCTAAATGTTTGAAAATTTTGTCATGCTTGGTAAACCAACTTTGAGGCATTTGCCATAAGTATTTATTGGTACCTTTTACTTTACCTGCTGAAACCAATTCAACATATTCTCCGGTCCAAGGCGTATTGAAACCGTTCTTTTTGACGGTCATTTTGCTTAACTTATCATGGGTAATACTATACCATTTACCACGCCATGATTTAGGAAACTTAAAGTCTCTCTTAAAGCCATATTTTGTTTTGTTAGTAGAAATTTTGGCATTTTTAGAAGTATTTGCCGCTTGAACCAAATTAGTCTGGTTAACACTAATTCCACTTGTTGCAGCTAAAGCAGCAACAACAACTGCCCAAGTAATTGTTTTACGTAATTTCATAAACTTTACCTCCCATATTGGAATTATTTCATCCTATTATGGACACGCATTATGATAAAAGCAAGCGATAGTGGAAATATTAAACAAAAAAGTCTCTGAAAAATCAGAGACTTATTTTATCGTATACAGTTAAAAATTAATCTTGATAATTTACTAATTCTAAGAATGAATCAGGTTTAAGTGAAGCACCACCGACTAAACCACCATCAATATCAGGTTTAGCCATTAATTCTTTAACATTGCCAGGATTTACAGAACCACCGTATTGAATTCTGACATTCTCTGCAGTTTCTTCACTATATAAATCCTTGACAGTATCACGAATAGTCTTGCACATTTCTTCAGCTTGATCAGAACTGGCAGTCTTACCGGTACCAATAGCCCAGATTGGTTCATAAGCAATAACTAAACTAGCCACTTGACCAGCAGATAAGCCAGCAAGTGCAGCCTTGATTTGACTAACAACCCAATCTTCTTGCTTATTAGCTTCACGTGTTTCAAGTGATTCACCACAACAAATAATTGGGGTAATGCCGTTAGCAAATAAAGCCTTGGCTTTCTTGTTAATGTCATCATCTGTTTCATGGAAATAGCCACGACGTTCAGAGTGACCAATAATACAATAGTTCATGCCCATTTCTTTTAAAACTTTAGGTGAAGTTTCACCAGTGAAGGCACCTTCATCTTCAAAATAAGCATTTTCTGCACCGACGCGCAGGTTTGAACCAGCAGCTGCGTTTGCTAAACTTTCAAGATCGACGGCAGGAGCACAAATTAGTGCTTCAACCTTACTTGCTTCTGGCAATTTATCCTTTACAGCAGCAACAAATTCAGTTGTTTGTTTAGGATTCATATGTAATTTCCAGTTACCAGCAATAATTGGTGTACGCATGTAAATAATGTCCTTTCTTAAAGTTTACTTGTCTGAAATACAGGCAATTCCTGGTAATTCCTTACCTTCAAGGTATTGTAGGGAAGCTCCACCACCAGTTGAGATGTGGGTAATCTTTGGAGCAATACCAAGTTGTTTAGCAGCTGCTGTCGAGTCACCACCACCGATAATAGTAGTAGCATCAGTCAAATCAGCAAGGGCCTTACCAACTTCCAATGTACCTTCAGCAAAGTTTGACATTTCAAAGGCACCCATTGGTCCGTTCCAAACAACAGTCTTAGCATCTTTTAAAACATCTTTGAACTTAGCAACAGTCTTAGGACCTATATCAAGACCCATCATGTTTTCTGGAATGTCATCGCCGACAACTTTACGAGCAGCATCGTTTGAAAACTCAGTTGCTGCAACATTGTCAACAGGTAATACAATCTTACCATCAGCGTCTTTCAACAATTTTTTAGCAAGATCAACTTTATCTGGTTCAAACAATGATTTACCAATTTCATGACCTTGGGCTGCTAAGAAAGTATAAGCCATACCACCACCAATTAAAATGTGGTCTGATTTAGGAATAAGGTTGGTAATAACATCAATCTTGTCTGAAACCTTAGCACCACCCAAAATGGTAACAAATGGGTGTACAGGGTTAGCAACAGCATCGCCCAAGAATTTGATTTCCTTTTCCATTAAGAAACCTGCAGCAACAGGCTTGCCATCTTTCTTCATAGCTTCAGCGATACCAACATTGGATGCGTGACTTCTATGAGCAGTACCAAAAGCATCGTTAACATACATGTCACCTAATGAAGCCCAGTATTCACCCAGTTTAGGATCATTTTTGCTTTCACGCTTGCCAAAGTCATTGTCAATATCTTGGAAACGAGTGTTTTCTAGAACAGCAACATCACCGTCTTGCATCTTGGCAACGGCATCTTCAACTTCTTTACCTTCGTTAGCTGGAACAAAGGTAACTGGTTTCTTTAAGAGTTCGCTTAAACGCTCAGCAACTGGCTTTAGAGACAATTCTTTCTTATCATCATCTGACTTTACACGCCCCAAGTGACTAAGCAAAATTGCCTTACCACCATTTTCAATGATGTATTTAATGGTAGGAAGGGCAGCAACAATTCTGTTGTCATCTCCAATAACACCATCTTTAATTGGCACGTTAAAATCAACACGAACTAAAACCTTTTTGTCTTTTACATCAAGGTCAGAAACAATTAATTTAGCCATCTATATCCTCCGATAACTTAATTATTTTTATTTTGAAAAAAAGGCGGAAGGAAGAATTTCCCTCCGCCTTCTCTTTCACCACTTAACAGTAATCAAATATTACAGATTAAAGAGTAGCAAATTTCAACAAAGTACGAACCATTTGGCAAGTGAATGAGT
>NZ_CALYQV010000012.1 GCF_945290125.1 uncultured Lactobacillus sp.
AAAAGCTTGCTTACGGCCGCAGTTTAAGCGGCTTATCTGGTAGCGTCTTTGCGCTGCCTGGGCATCGTAGCGGTACCGTTTGCCGTGATACAAAGAAATCTGGCCGCGTTCAAGCTCGTACTTGACTGTAGTGGGCGAACAGTTGAGGGCACGGGCAATTTGACGCAGGGACTGGCCTTGGCTGCGTAAAACTTGGATAATTACGCGGTCTTGCAAAGCAAGATGTTGGCCCTTTTGGTGAGTAGATATGGTAGAATTAAGGGAGTTCATTGGAAACTTCTTTCTAGAATTGATTGGGTTAATTACATTCTATCAGAGAAGTCCAATGGACTTTTTTTATTTTTTAATCAGGGCAAGTGTTCAACTTCATTTTACAATTTACCTTATTTTTTCAATTAAGAAATAGTCTGTAATATTTATTATATTGACAAGAAATGAAGCCAGGTTCCTAAAATACTAAATGCTACAATTGATACTAGAATCCATACCACCTTTACTTTCTTTTTCAACATAGCAAAAATGATAATAGTGGCTAATAATGGCAACATGTTAGGCATAATAGTATTTAATATGCTTGTTAAAGACTGGGCATTCTTACCAATACCTATTTTAAGAGGTGTATTTACAACAACAAGACTGGGGATCATAGAACCAATTACAAACATTCCTAAAATCGAAGCTTTATCTGAAATATTTTGAATAATATTGGTATCACTCAGTTTATTTAAAAAACTTGATCCCTGTTTATAACCAATCTTCAAACCAAAATAGCGAATTAATGTAGCCGGAATATTGTAAGCAAGTAAAAATATAATAGGTCCCAGAATATTTCCAGCCTGACACAGTGAAATTGCAAGTCCTGTACAAATAATTCTCCAAGTAGATAGAAACAGTGAGTCACCAATCGCAGACAGAGGCCCCATCAGACTTATTTTAATGTTATTAATTAAGTCGGGTGAAAAATCAGCTGAAGAAGCATTCTTCTCCTCCATTGCTATCGAAGTCCCTAAAACAAGAGGGGCAAAAATGTTGGTAATGTTAAAAAATTGCATATGCCTTTCTAAAGCAATTTCCATTTGCCTTTTATCACCTTGATAAATTGACTTTAGAGCAGGTACCATTGCGTAACAATATCCCGTACCCATTTGTCTGGTGTATTCCCAAGAGGCACCCATGGTAAAAGTCCGCCAAAACGTCTTATGTAGGACTTTATTCATTTTAATATTAGAACTCATCGACATTATCATCATCTCCTAACTGACTGTTGGCCATATTGGGTTGATATTTTTTCTCGTAAAAATACATGATTGCAATGACTGATGCGCCAAACAAAGCAACACCAATTATTGGTACTTTAAGATAAGTTGTTAACAAAAAGCCAATAACGAAGAAAGGAATTATTTCTTTGCGCAATATTTGTTCAAGTAACATTGCAAAACCAAAAGCCGGTAAAATACCACTGACAACGACTAACCCATCTTGAACGAACTGTGGAATAGCAGCAATTATTTCTTTTGAAAAACTATTACCAAAATAGAAGGCTAACATAATTAATATTACTGAGGGAACAAAATTAATTATGGTTCCACCCCAAAATGACATTCTACTTAATTTGTCTGGCTCCCCAGCTTTGGCATAGTCATCACATTTTTGGACGTACCAAGGACAAACGGCAACATAAGCAAAGTTTTGCACTAATAAAACTAACATGGAAAGAGGCAAACCAAAAGCCAATGCCGCCGAAGTGCCTTTCCCAGTTGAAATAGCAAAAACAGTCCCTAAAACTCCAGCGGAGACCATATCCTGCGGCACAGATGCTCCAACTTCCACTACTCCAATATAAGCTAATTCTAAAGCCGCACCTATTTTAATACCGGTAGATAAATCTCCTAATACTAGCCCGGTTAAAGGGCCCATGACGATAGGCCTAGCCACCATACCACGTCCAGTCAGAAAGTACTCACCATAGCCAAATAGTGCGACTAATCCAATTAAAATTGTTTTTAAAAACATGAGCACTATTCCTTTCTAAAATTTACGACTTTTTTTGCTTCTGAAGGAACCTGTTGAATGAATATTTCCGTTCCTTTTTCTTGTAGCTCCCGTAAATCTTTTCTATCTTGTGGCGTAACGCCAACAGCAGCAGACAATGATTCTGCTTCAGCAGACGGACTTGTACCACCTAAATTTAATTCTTTAATCTTGATTGTTAATTTCTTCAATAGCCGATAAGCATCATGAATACTAGCGACGACTACAAATACCTGATATTTATCTGTAACCCCGCTGTTAATAGAGTTTGCACTTTTAGCAATTGATTGAATCACTAATTTTGCACCTGCCGGCTTAGCAAGCTTCATTACGTTTTTTCTTAATTGATCACCAGCAACTTCATCATTTGCAATTAAAATACAATTAGCTCCAGTAGCTCCGTACCATGCTTGTGCTACTTGACCATGAAGTAAGCGGTGATCTACTCTAAAAAAATTAATCACTTTTTCTTTCCTCATACGTGAAATTCATACCTGTCGGAAATTATGTAGTGTTTCCCGGCGTGTACTATATTATTATTTTCATCTTCAACACACACTTGTAATAACAACAAAGGAAAGCCAACAGATTTTTTTAAGACTCTAGCTTCGCTGAGACTAGCTAAAGCAACACTAATAACCATATCACGTGACTTTAATTCTTTAATATGATATTGCCTGCGTAAAATTTGGTATAGAGATTTACTTAGATCAGCTTTCTCCAATCCAGTAAATCGTGGTAAAGGAAAATAATTACATTCAAGCATTACAGGTTCATCTTCAACTGCATATACCCGTTCAACATAGAGAGCATCTTTGGTTTTCAAAGTAGTTTTCAAATTATCAGGTGTTTCAACCTTTTTAATTTTAATTACTTTTGCATTAGCTTTAAACCCAGCGTTAGCAGCTGTTTGTGAAAAGCTTTCAGCTGAAGCAGAACTAATAATTCTTTTTACCTTGCGTGGTTTGCGGACAAATGTACCTACACCATGAATTTTTTCAATTAAGCCATCTTCAGCCAGGCCTGCAATAGCTTTGCGTAATGTTACGCGACTAACATTAAATTGCTTACTTAATTCAAATTCGTTTGGCAATTTACTATTTGTTGGATACTCACCTGTAATAATTTTTTGCTTAATTTTTTCCATTACTTGAGAATATAAAGAACCTGTTGCTGCCAAATGTCATCACTATCCTTAATATTTAACTTTGCCCATGTACCTTCTAACATCCAATGAATGATTATGTACATCAGCTAATTTTGATCTATATTCACAAAGAATAGTATAGAACAAAATTGGATTAAAGTACTCCGAAACCTTGTCATCTATCATGTCCAAGCCAAGTTTCTTAGCGTCAACAATTTCTATTTTTTCTGCATATTTCTCTAAGAAAGTTTGTGCTCTTTCATCAAGAGCTCGAGTTCTCCCTAAACTCTTAATTAGAATATAAGGGGTGTTCTTATCTGTGACTTCAAATGGACCATGGAAGTATTCTCCAGAATGAATTGCTGAAGCATTTAACCATTGCATTTCCATCAAAGAACAGATAGCAAAACCATATGCATGACCAAAAGAAGGGCCACTACCCAATACGTAAAACATTTTTTCATCTTTATACTTTTGCGCAAAAGCTTTTGTCCGTGGTTGAACCTGTTCAATGGCATTAGCAACAACTGTATCTATTTTCTTAAAGCCATCCTCAAATTGATCGACATAAGGATAGTCTTCAATTCCATGTAATAATTTTGCAGTGGCGTGCAGCGTTATCGCCATCGGATTATTAACTACTTCAGCTTCGTTACCCCACTCATAAATTATTTTAGCGTCAGAATAAGTAAGTAAATCTGCCTGTTTATTAAATGTTAAGCCAATAGTAAAAGCTCCATGCTCTTGTGCAACCTTGGCTGCTTCGACTGTTTCGGGTGTGTTACCACTGTGCGAGCAAACGAACGCGATCGAATCTTTATCTAATTTTGCCGGAGTTACATGTACAAATTCGTTTGCAGTATACCAACCTGTAGTTACTTTCTTTGCTTCCGCTTCCAGAAAATATTTTGAAACATATAAATCAACTAACGAACCACCACAAGCTGTAAAATAAATAGTATTTATTTTTCCTTGATTATGATTTAAGGCATCTTTAACAACTTTGTTTACTATATTGCTATCCATATTTTGAACTCCTAATTTATGTTAAATTTTAGTATGACTATTTAATATAAAAGGATTCTACTTTCATAGAATCCTTTTAAAACTCTTTTCTATTAATAAGTAAGTTTCCACATATAACGACGCTTGGTTAACGGATGCTTTCTAGCCTTAGCAAGCTCTTCAGCATAAACACGCATTACACCAGTATGAATCATTGGGTTAAAGTAATCAATTACATTTTCACTAGCAACTTCGTTAAGACCGTAATCCTTAGCATCAATATTTGTTACCTGTGCATCAAATCTTTGTAAGAATGTCAAAGCACGGGCATCAAGATGACGAGTACTACCATCATTCATGAACAATAGATACGGCGCATCCTTTTCGGTAAGTTCAAACGGGCCATGGAAATATTCACCGGAATGAACTGTTGGAGCAGCAATCCATTGCATTTCCATAAACAAAAATGATGCTGTTGAATATGCGACACCAAGTGATGCACCACTGCTTAGTACAAAAATTTTCTTTTCATCTTTGTACTTTTCACCAAATTCTTTTGCGGAAGGCCCAACTGATTTTACTGCATTTTTAATTAAATCAGGCATGCCGTTAAAAGCTGCAACAGCTTCATCATAAAACTGATAACCCTCAAACTGCTTAACAATTTCAATAGCAAAGGCTAAGCAATATGACATTTTTTCAGTTTTAGCAGCATAATTTTCGTGGAAACCATGAATAACTTTATATTCTGTTTCTTTAATAATAGGTGAATCATCTGCCATTGATAAAGTAATCAAGTGAGTACTCAATTCTCTAGCCTTTTTAGTTGCAGCTACTGATTCAGGAGTTGTACCGCCAAGAGAAGCAGTTATTACAATAGTATGTTCTCCCACTCCCTTTGGCGTATCATAGTTAAATTCATTTGCAGTATGAATTGAGGAAAGCAGTTTAGTACTTTCATGCGAAACGAAGTAATAACCTGGATACAGGTCGGCCATTGAAGCACCACAGCCAACAAACATTACACGATCAATATCAGGTTGTTTTTCCTTAATATCACTTACAATAGATTTAACTTTTTCAAAATCCATAATTTATATAATCTCCTTATTTATTATAAAAATTTACTAACAACTAATTAAAAATGCCTAATACGCTAAGTAGGATACCGCCAAAAATACAGATGACCATAATCCAAGCAGTGTTAACCTTCTTTTTGATTAGGTAAAACATACCTAAGGTGAATGCTAGAGATAACATCTGTGGGAAAATTGAATCTAATGTCTTTTGTAAAACAAAAGTTTTACCAAATTTAATTGGTGTCGTTATCCCAATCATCGTTGCTACCATTGCTCCAATAACCATTAGCCCGATTACGTTCATCAAAGACATGATTCTGTTAATGGTACCGTTACTAATAAGACGCTGAATATTCTTTTTACCTTGCAGATAACCCCATTTACCGCCCCAATAAGTAACAATAACTGAAGGGATGATGGAAATAATCATTGCCAAAATTGGCCCAAATATGTTTCCTTGTTGAGCCATGTTGATTCCCAGCCCAAAGGCAATAATTTTAATTGTCCCTTGGAAGAAGGAATCACCAATACCTGATAAAGGCCCCATTAACGAGGTTTTCACCCCATTAATTGAATCAGGATCGAAGGTATCTGGATTGGCTGCATATTCTTCTTCCATTGCTGAAGATAAACCTAAAACAAACGAGGTTAACTGTGGAGTACAGTTGAAGAAGGCCATATGACGATGGTATGCCTCTTTTTTCTTCTGGAGTTTTTCAGGTGTATCTGGCTTCTCGCCATAAATTTCATCTATTGTTGGTGCCATACCATACATGAAACCCATGTTCATTTGACTTTCATAATTCCAAGAAGTCTGAATAGCCCAAGATCTCCAGAAGAATTGCCAAAATCTATGACGTAGCTGTTTTTCTGTATGCTTTTGTTCAGTCATAATTTCCTCCTATAATTCTTCCAAATCATCTAGGTCGTCACTACTTGATGAATTTGATCCAGAACTATTATTGCCGTTATTAGTCATAAATTTGTTAAGAATAATAGCAAAAATAACTGCAAAAATAGCTACACTAATAACTGTCATCTTACCGTATGCGGCAATAAAGAATCCTAGGAACAAATAAACTGCATTCTTTTTATCAATCATAGTTGACATCAAAAGTGCAAACCCATATGCTGGTAAAATCTTACTTGCCAAAGTTAAACCGTTAGTTAGCCAATCTGGAATCATCTTAACAAAACTGGTAACAACGTTTGTACCTAAGAAAATTGCCAAAAATACTGGAACAAAATATAACAAACCATAAATAATTGGTCCATATACTATGTGGTAGCTTCGCGCTTTTCTGAATTTGCCGGCATCAATTGCATTTTCAACTAACTGATTAAAAGATGAAAACAGCATTCTGATAACTATGGCTACCAGTTGCCCCAAAACGGCTACTGGCAAAGCTACAGTTAACGCAGCTTGTGCACTGGTATGTGACAAAATAGCAAAAGCTGAAGCTACGACTGATCCCAAAACCATATCTGGGGGAACGGCAGCACCTACTTGAACTATTCCCATTGAAACCAGCTCTAGTGTCGCACCAACCAGCAATCCCTTCGAAACATCTCCTAGTACTAAGCCAACAAGTGTACTCACTATTAATGGCTGTTCAAAGTTTTCACGCCCAAGCAGTCTTGAGTCGAACATGGCGAATACACCGACCAAGCCGACCACTAATGCTTTCCAAAACATTTTTTACCTCCTTTTCTAAATAATATTATTTAAAAGTTCTTTATTAGCTGAAGGAACTTGTTGCATGGTGATCTTGATACCCTTGTCACACATTTCTTTAGTAAGTTTAACTTCTTCTGGAGTTAAATAAATAGCATTACTAAAGCGTTTTGCATCTGGTTTAGAAGGAATTAAGCCATAATTAATTTCAGCTACAGATCCATATGCAGCAATAAATTTACTCAATTCCGCTACGTTTTCATAAAGCAACATAATATTATCTTTTAGCGCCTTTATCTGGTCAATTTTACTAATTGCTTTATCGACGCTAAAAACGTTTAGACGGACATCTTCTGGCTTAGCCAGTTTCAAGGACATTTTCTTAAAATCATCATTTGCTGTAGCTGTATCAATTACAATTACTCTTTCGATATCCGCAAATTTGGTCCATGAAAAAATGACTTGTCCGTGCAACAATCGGTGATCAACTCTAATTACTTTTATCATAATAAATCTCCTTCATCGTCATCTTCAGTCATTAACTTATTTATCGACAAAACTCCTTTCTGTCCTTCGTTAATAGCCTCTTCTATACTCTCTTGGGTTAGGCCGGAATCTGCTGTAGTAATTAAAGTTATAACCAAAGGCAGATTCATGCCTGTTAACACAGTCAAATTTTGATGATCTTTTAACAGCTGGGTCATCTCATTATTAACTGAGCCACCTAAAACATCAGTAATGATTACTGCTCTCTCATCACCAACCTTATCAAGCGAATTTTTAATATCACCAATAAAGCTATCATCACTCGTACCATTTTTATAGGCTTCATACGCTTCGAGATTATCCTGATTGCCGGCGATCATTTCAACAGTATTTTTCATTCCCTTGGCAAGCTTGCCATGGCTAACTAAAATTATTTTCACTAAACTTCACCCCTAATCCAAACACTCACTAGCATATTATAAGATGTATTAGCATGTATACTTGATATAATAATATAAAAACAAGATCGCGTAAAGGCTTTCTTCAAAAATAATTAAATTTTATTTTAAAAATTATTTGTTTAAAGCGATTTCGTTAAATTTTTCATTAAAAAATAATGACACAAAGTTTCAAGTTCCTAAAATCATTTTGCGTCTGAAATAATTACTTATAATCTTCTTTCCACATATACCTACGAGTTTCATAGCTTTCGTGGGTAGCATAAGAAAGTTCCCTCATATAAACATTATTCAGAATAGATGAAAAAATGGGGTGATTAAAATATGGAGAAACTTCAGGCTTAATATCATCTAAAGCTATTTCCTTACCGTCTAATACATATAATTTTTTGCCGCCAAACCTTTGTTCAAATTTAAGAGCACGCTCATCTTCAGGTCTTGTTTTTCCTGTGGCCAATAGCTGAAAAATTGACTTACTTTTATCTGTAACTTCAAAAGGACCATTAAAATATTCATAACTATGAATGGTAGGTGAATTCAATTGCAGCATTTCTTCTATATTGCAAATTGAGAAAACGTAAGCTGCACCATATGCTGGACCACTGGCAATAACATAAATAGTTTTTTGATCTTTATTTTGCTCTGCCCATTCTTTTGCCAAAGGAGTGGTGTAATCAACTGCTTTACGATAAACAGGATCAAGTAAATCAAAAGTCTTCATCGCTGTTTCAAAATCATCGTAGCCTTCAACTTCTTGAAGCAAATTCATTGCTATGCACAATCCAATACTGCCATTTACACGTTCAAGCCTGCTTTTATCTAAAGCTAAACTTTCATATTTTATTTTAAAATCACAAACTTTTACCAAGTCGGATTCATCAATATACAGAGCAATTGTGGTTGCACCATGTTCTTTAGCAACTTTTGCAGAATCAATCGTTTCACTGGTTCCTCTCATAGAACATAAAACTACTAATGAATTATGGTCTAAATTCTTTGGCGGAGCATAAACGAATTCCCCACTAGTATACATACTGGAAAATAGCGTTTTTGACTCTTGATGTAAAAAATATTTAGCACCATAAAAGCCACCAAACGAACCACCGGCGCCTATCCAAATTACTTGTTTAATACCTCCTTCATCTTCCATTTTGTTAGCAGCTTTTTTGACAATCTGTTTAACTTCATCTTGTATTTTCATTTTTATCTCCTGTATTTAAAAATGATACATGTATCTTAATTTATAAATTATAAAGCGCTTCATTGACAAAGTAAAGTGGATATTTAAAAATACCAGTATCTCCATTTGGTATAAAAAGATACTGGTGCTTAATCAATCAGCTTTTGATATAATACAAATAATAATATTCAAGAAAGAAAAAAACATGTTAAAAAAATCAGAAAATCATATGCCATTATATATTGACCTGGCAAAGATCGTAAAAAACAGAATTGCAGAAAATAAATATCAAATAGGCAAAAAAATACCTTCTGAAATGGAGCTGCAAAAAGAGTTTTCTGTCAGTCGTACCACTGTTCGAAAAGCTCTTAAGGTATTAAGTGATGAGAATTATTTAATTAAGCTTCCTGGCAAAGGGACTTTTGTGTCCGACAAAAGAAACGAAATTGAAACTCAAAATCAAAAGTTTTCTAGCCTGACAGACAGTGCTGCAAAAACGGGTAAAAAAATCTCCAATCGTTTAATTAGTATCAAGACTATTACAGGTAATGATGAGCAAAATACATTTCTGCAAACTAATGCCCAACAACAAATAATTGAAATTAAACGTTTGAGGTATATCGACGATATTCCTTTCTGTCTTGAATGGATTTGGCTAGCTCCTAAATATAGTGCTATTAAAAATGAAGATCTTGATATGCCGCTGTACAAGATTTTACAAAAGAAATTTCACATTAATCCTGGAAAAGGAAAGAAGACTTTTAAAATTGCATTCGCTAATAGAGAAGAATCCTTCTTACTAAATGTTGACGAAAAAACACCATTAATGCGGATTAAAGATTTAGTTTATGATGATCATAATGTTCCGCTACATATTACTCAAGAAATTATCCGCAGCGATAGGTTTACTTATGCAGTTAACCATTAATTTTCACATCAAAAAAGCAGATACTAGTATTTTCTACTAGTGTCTGCTTACTTTTATAAATATTCTGTTTTAACTTCTGATTAACTAATTAGTACCAACCATTAGCAAGCCAGAATTGTTTAGCTGCTGCCCATGAGCCATAGCGGCCAGCAACATAGTTGTTAGCAACACGCTCTTGATTAGCGGCTGAATAGTCACCGTTAAGATATGCGGCAGAAAGTTGGTATTTACCTATGTACTGACCATTTTGCGCACTGTATGAGCCACCAGATTCACGACTAGCAATCCACGCCTTTGCCCCTGCTTCTGAGTCACTTGAAGCAGTAGTGTAATTAATATTAGTAGCGTATGTAGACTCAGTGTTATTTGCAACAGTACTGTTTTCAGTCTGGCTGCTGGTTACCGCTGTATTTTGAGATTCATTTGCCGGATGATAGCCTTTATTGACGTATTTGGCCTTAACCCATTGGTTCTTGCCTAAGTCGTACCACTTATGACCCTTTTTGTCATAAGCAGTCTTAATGACTTTCCAAGAAGAATTACTTGGTAAAATTTGACCAGTAGCCTTAGGGTGTTTATAACTGTTCCAAACATGAATTGAATTACCATCAACATAGTTAACAGTTACAACTGCTGCATCATTTTCAACGGTAGCTGCTTGAACGTCGCTGGTTGCAACGCTGCCTATAACTGCAACTCCAGAAGCAGATAATGCTGCTACTGCTGCTGATTTAACTAAAATAGATTTTACCTTCAAAAAAATTCTCTCCTTAAATAAAAATCCATAATATGTTTTTCAAATCAAAAATAGTAAACTAATAATCAATTTGATGTTATATATACTACAACGGTAAAATTGCAGAACGATAACAGGAATATCACTTAACCTTTAAGAATTAGTTACTATTTTTATAAAAAATGTCATAGTTGTAACACAAAGTTAACTGTTATTTAATTTGACAAACAGCCATAATAGCAAGGTAAAATGCAAAGTTGTAAGTAGCAAGAACATGCGTTTGTGCACTTAAATTTAAGCGAGTATAGATTATTTCTGCAACATAAATGAAAAACAATAGCCAGCTTTGAATATTTTTGTTGCAAAAGTGATATAGTTAATTTAATATTCAGTTGAAAGGAAAAGAAAAATGAGTAAATATGAAGTTAAATTAGAAGAAAAAGATTTGCAGATGCTTGAGGATTGTCATTCAAAAAATCCTTCAATTATGAAGGCATTGAATGAAGCTAAAAAGATTGAAGATTAAAAGTTAATACGAATAGAAAGTAGATATTAACTGCCCCAAAGTCTGAGAAATATTTTATGGCTAAATTGTCTAAGCAAGATAAAATTGAATTTGTTAGTCTTAGAAGATTTTCATTAGTAAAATTTTGGCGGTATAACATTATCAAATCTATCTCAGCAGCAAACACATTTGTAAGATAGCGCAATTATAACTGTAAATAAAAAACACAAGATTTTTAGTCTTGTGTTTTTTAGTATATTAATAATTATTTTCAAACAAAGCTTGAATTTCTTTAGGAGTGTTAGCCTTTTTAAGGCTTGCAATGAAGTCTTCATGAGTCAACAATTTAGCAGTATTTGACAAGTATTGCAGATGAGCACTACTATCAGTTTCTGGTATTAAAAAAGAAATAACTATATCAATTTTCTTACCATCTAAAGATTGCCAATCAATTGGCTCTTTGAGTTTTAAGACTATCATTGAAGACTTGGTAATTGTTGCTGACTGAGCATGGGGAATTGCAAAGCCATCAGTCATACCAGTTGAGCCTTCTTTTTCACGTTTAAGATAGCTATCGTAAACCGCATCACTATCATTAGCCAATTTATTTTTGACGGCAAAATCCGCCAGATATTTGAGCACATCATTACGACTAGTAACATCAACACCAACCTGAATGTTCCTTAATTCAAGAATATCACTCGGCTCAAATGCTTCTGTCTTAGTTTCAGTATTATGATTAGTTACATTGGCAACGCTAGGTGCGACAGTAGTTTCTGCTTCTACAGCTAGTTTATCTTTTTTATTAAATCTACCGGCAATTAATGCTAATAACGCACCCGAAATAGCAGCTCCAATGAGAATCCACAATACCCATAAGAAAGGTTTATTAACTAATGGTAAAACAATAAATCCACCGTGAGGAGCAGGCACACTAATTTTCGTTATGTAAGTTAAAACTGATGCTACTGCAGATCCAACCATAAAGGCCGGAATATTCCATAATGGGTGTTTAGCTGCAAAAGGAATCGCGCCTTCAGTAATATGAGTTGATCCCAGTAAAAAGTTTACATACCCAGCAGTTCTTTCACTCTTTGAATATGCTTTGCGATTCATTAAGACGGCAAAGCCTGTAGCTAGCGGTGGAGCTATACAAGCCGCAGAAACACCAGCCATAAAGTAATAGTTTCCTTGTGCCAACAGCACGGTTCCCGTAACATATGCCGCTTTATTAATTGGTCCACCAAAGTCTGCCGCACACATAATACCAATTATGATACCCAATAATACAGGATTAGTATTTTCAAATCCTTTTAGCCATGACATTAAACCAACGTTAAGAGCTTCAATTGGAGTATTCAACAGGTACATAATTGAGCCGGTTATTAAAACCCCGAGAACAGGAAAAAGAAAGATCGATTTCAAGCCCCTGAATTTATCATCAGGCAATGGTTGAAACAATTTTTGTAAGCCAAAAACTATAATTGCTGCTAAGTAGCCACCAACTATTGCTCCTAAAAAACCACCACCACCATTAAAAGTGATGAAGCCAACGGCTAAACCAACCACAAAACCAGTCCGTTGAGCCAAAGCTTCAGCAATATAAGCTCCTAAAACTGGAGCCATCAAGTTCATAGTAGTACTGCCTATTGTATTCAGCATCGCAGCAAATTGATTGTATTCACTGCTCTTAGGATTTGCCGAATCAATTCCCCAGAAGAAGGAGATGGCCATTAGCACACCACCGGCAACGACAAACGGCAACATATGAGAGACACCATTCATCAAAGAGGTATAAATTTTATTACCTAGTTTTTGATTCCCTACACTATCATTATTTGAATCCTTAGCGGCTTGTCCCTCTTTATAAATAGGAGCTGCTAGTGCTTTTTTGATTAAAGCATCCGGTTCTTTTACACCTCTGGCAACGGGAACTACAACCAGGCGCTTTCCTGCGAAGCGCTCTAAGCCAACATCAATGTCAGAAGCAACTATCACTGCTTGAGCATCTGCAATTTCCGTACTAGTCAGATTATTTTCGATGCCAGTTTGACCATGTGTTTCAATTTTGATAGTATAACCAAGCTTTTCAGCTGCTTTTTCTAAGGCCTCTTCTGCCATAAATGTATGAGCGACACCGGTTGCACAACCAGTAGCACCCACTAAATCATAATTAGCCACTTTATTTCATCCTTTCTTCCACTGAAATTTGCGGTAATAATTTACCTAAAGAAAAATCTGTCAGTCCTGTGCGACTAGCAGTATCACTACCAGCTGCAACAGCCATTCTAAGAGCTTCACCAACTGGTTTTTCCTTTTCCAAAAAGGCAATAAAAGTACCAAGCATTGTATCCCCGGCACAAGCTGAATTAACCACTTGTATTTTCGGAGCATTCGCAAATAGAACATGATGTTTATTAATAAAAGCAGCACCATCAGCACCTAGAGAAACTAGAACATTTTGGCAACCCAATTCAATTAATTTTTGAGATAATTTTACTGTTTTTGCGGCGGTCATCTCACCCTCATAATTGAAGAAGGCAGCAAGTTCGCTATCATTAGGTTTAAGTAGAAACGGTCGATATTTTAAAGTATCAATTACTTCTAGGTAACTACTGTCAATCACAAATTTAGCCCCCTGTTTTTGGACTAACTGAGCTAGTTGGACTAAAAAGTTTGGTTTTATACCCCGAGAAAAACTGCCGGAAACAACTACCATATCATCCTTAGTTACTGTGCTTTCAAGATAATCCAAAAATTGATCTTGCTTATCTGAACTTACTACCGGTCCAGGATTAACTTGTTTGTATTCTGTACCTTCGTCTAAAACATTCGTAAAGACATTAACTCTAGTAGGCTCTTTTACCTTTAAGAAATTAGTTTTAATACCCTTTTCTGTTAAACCAGAAATGACATAATCTAGTGTAAAGCCACCACCAATTCCTGTGGCCACACTATCTATACCCAACTTCTTTAAGATAAATGAAACATTGACTCCTTTACCATTAGGTTGTAATTCAAATTTTTCAGTTCTATTAACTACCTTTGGTTCCAGCTTTTTAGTGACAATTACTAAATCAATCGCTGGATTCAACGTTACTGTATAAATCAAAGATTTCTCTCCCTTTTTTTGCCTTTTGTATTATTATAAAGACAAATATGTGTAAAGTTTTTCTGAATTGATAGCGTTTACTTTAATTAATAGAAAAATATTTACAAAAGGAGCACTTAAATGTCAACAAAAGAACTTTCAGCGGCAGAATTGCATCTTTGGAATATAGTCGAAAATAATCCCCAAAAGATTGCCAAAATGTCAATAGTAAAGCTAAGTCAATTTGCCAACGTGTCAACTGCTACAATTGTGCGCACTATGCAAAAGATGGGATATAGTGGTTACACCTCTTACCGCGAAGCACTAAAATTAAAAAGCAATTCAAATTCTACTTTCAGTGTTTTAAATGACGCTGATGACAAGATCAGAAGCGTCATTACTAAAAACGAAATTGAAATGAACAATACGCTGCACAATTTGAATTATAGCACAATTGAAGACAGTATTTCGCTCACTAAACAAGCTAAGATGGTTTTTATTTTTGCTCGTGGTTTGTCTGAGTCAATTGCTCACGAAATGATGGTCAAATTACAATTAACCGGAAAATACTGTGAATTCCACTCAGATCCAAATATTATTAAAACAATTGCCAGCAAGATTAAAAAGGATTCGCTAGCAATTTTTATTACTTTGAATGGAGAAACTGAGGAATTAGTAACTGCAGCCAAAGCTTTAAATAAAAATGATGTTCCTATCTTGACATTTACCACTAATTCGTCCGGCAGTATTTTGCCTTTTACAACTTTAACTTTCATTGGCTACAAATCAAAAACTAATTACTTTCCCGAGTATGAAGTTAGATCTCGTCTGCCACTGCAAATAATGACGCGCATCTTTTGTGACGCTTATTCGGTTAGATGTGATTTTTATAAGAGCAAATAAAAAGCTTCCTATACTTTAAATGATGTGACCCCCAAATTTGTCCTAATTTTGGGGGTCATATCAAAATTTATATAGAAAGCTTTTTTATTTAGCTAATTCAGTTATTCAGCAACTTCCAGCTTATCACGCCAGGATTTTGCTCCTTTAAGAGCTTCATTTAAGTTTTCGATATTCTCTTTACCATGAGTAGCTAGCCATTTTCTACCTGCTTCTTCGCTTTCAGCAGCGAACGGTTTAATGGCTGGCTTCCAAGTAGCACGACCACAAAGAACACCATTAAAGTCAGCTCCAGCTGCTTCAGCCATTTTAATTTCAGCGATAAATTCTTCACTAGTTACACCGGCTGATAAGAAAATATAAGGCAAGTCGGTTATTTCAGATTGCTTTTTAAGCAAATTCTTGGTTTCTTCTTGAGTATAAACAACATTGTTGTCACCGTTAAAGCCTTCGACGAATTTAATGTTAAACGGAATTTCAACTTTAAGAACAGTTACACCATATTCAGGCTTTGAAAATTCTTTCATTGTCTTCAAAACTTTGTCAGCTTTAACTTTGGCAAATTCTTCGCTCTTAGCATCAGGAATGTTAGCATCATATGTCAAAACTTCCAAAAATAATGGTAATTCATTGGCCTTAGCTTCTGCACCAACTCTTTCAACAAAAGCTTGCTTTTTATCATTAATTTCTTGGCCCTCATCAGGATCATAATAAACTAAAAACTTAATGGCGTCTCCGCCTTCATTTTTAATTCTTAATCCGGACTGATTAGCAATTAAATCAGGCATTCTTCCAGGTTCGGTGGTATCATAGCCGGTTTTTTCATAAGAAAGTAATAATCCACAATTCTTATCTCTAACTTTGGTTGCCGGCAAGCCATACTCTGGATCTGTCAAAATAGATGAAGCATACGGGGTCAACTCACTAGATATTGCTTTTTTAAAATCAACGATAGTTGTTTCATCAGCAGGTTTATTGGCTGCATCAGCTAACATCTTTTTCAAAGAACCACGTTGGTCAATTGCCAAAGCACTGATTACACCATCAGTAGTTGACAAGTTTTCCATATGTTTGGCAACTGCTGCAGAAATTGTTTTCATTATATATCTCCTTTAACATTATCTTTAATCGCACAATTATTATTATATACTGATAGTTTAGCCTTTTAAAGAAAAGCAGAAGTTTTAGTAAAATTTTTCACAATTACAAATAATTCAGAAAAAGTTTACTGTAAATACCAAATTATTTCTTGGCAGAGTTAACAGCTTTCTTGGTCTTACAAATAATTTTTGTTCCCCAAGAAGAAGCTGTCATTTTTTGGATTTCTCTAACTTGAAAAGTATGTGTCGTTTCAGGTTTCAGGTTATTTAACGTAAAATCAGTTTTTTTAATATTAGAATATAACAAGCCGTCAATTTTTAGCTGATAACTGTCACAACCAGATATTGGTTGCCAAGATACCATAATGGAATCTGAAGTAGTTTCTTGAACATTTTGTGTTAAATTAGCCGGAACTATTAGAGCATCATTATTTATCGGCAGTTCATTAACCGGTACTGATGTCGTAGCAATACCTGCAACTTTAACAGTGATTTCATTTTGACACACATCCGTCTGTTGCAGCTTTATCCTTAAAAATGTTTGCTCCAAATTTGAACCAAATTCTGCTAAATATGGATTTGTCAGATAATGCGGGTCGAAATAGTAACAGTTATCATGCTTCTGAAAATCTGCTAAATTTTCTGCTGCAGTTAAATGAACTTCTTTATTACCGATTAAAACTTCGATTGTCCCTGGTGCTTTATTAGTTTTAATGCTTAATTCAGTAGATTTATCAGGTTCAAAATTTGTATAAGTACCTTGAGCTTTATTAATTTTAATAGTTAAATCAGAATCCCGCAAACTACTGGTAATTTCAGTTTGGACATATTTACCTTGCTTATATTGGGCAGAAAACCCATCATCTTCATAGATATTAAAATTGCCAGTGCCACGAGGATAAATCACAAATTGCCGCTGCTTTTTTAGTTTCAGGTATTCATCCGGAGTATTAGTTGCTGGTGCTACAGGTATAATAGCTCCTGCTTTAACAAATACCGGTAATTTCCATAATGGGGCAGCAAAATTATTAATTACTTGTCCACCTTGATATTCTTGACCAGTGAAGTAATCAGTCCAGATTTGTTTTTTATCGGGCAAATAGATTTCGTTTCTGACATCATTCCCCTTTTCATCGCTGGCAGTGTTTTGATAAATTGGAGCAACTAAGAAATTGTCTCCCCATAAATATTGGTACCTGACCAAATTAGTATAAAATTCTGGAACATTTGGGTACTCCAGAAACATGGCACGTACCATTGGCTTACTATTAAAGGTTGCCTCAGCTGCAATACTATAAATATACGGCATTAACATTGTTTTTTGCTTTAAATAGGCACGGTTCAGTTTGGTTGTGATGTCGCCAAATACAAACGGATTCTTGGGATTTTTACCCCAGCCATCCATATTCAGCTGAATTGGTGTAAAGGCCTTCCATTGATAATCTCTAGTATTAACAATCGGATTGTGACCACCAAAAATACCATCCATATCTGAGGCAACGTTAGGTTGGCCAGATAATCCTTCACCGATATAAGTCGGTATTTGGAAGCGAATATACTCCCATTCGCCACCAACTTCATCTCCAGTCCAAACTGTGCTAGTATTTTGCGTTCCTGCCCAACCATCAACTGTAATAATAAACGGTCGCAACTGATCACCTTTAATTTTAGCAATCATTTTAGCTGTACTTTGGGTGGCATTTAACCCAAATGAATAACCATGACCTACCCACGCTTCATCAGTCTTAAGTGCGGTGACACCAGCAACCAGCTCTTTTTCAAAATCACGATCATCCGGTTTAGGGTTTTCTGGATCGACGGGTGCAAGATTTTGCTGCGTCCATAATCCTACCTGCACGCCTTTGCTATTAGCGTATTGGACAAATTCCGCCAAATTTTCAAGATTTCCTGCTAAAGTATCCGTTTGTCCATAACCAGCACCATAACCATCATTAGGCAGGAACCAGCCTATAGGCATATCATGCTCGAGGTACTGTTCAAGCATTGACCGAGCACTGAATTGATAAGAAACCCCGCCATGTTCACCGTTCAGAGTTTCCCTAATTGACTTTGATTTTAATTCTGCAGGTAAATCTTTTGGTTGATATTCCCTGTAATACTTACCATCCGGATACTTAATAGCAGCCTTTTCTTCAGGATTTACTTCTACCCAATAATCCCGGTTATAAGCATTTAAATGAGCTTCATAGAAACCAAAAACTGGTGTCAAAGCCGGCCGGCCAGTTAACTGATGATAAACCTTAATCAATTCATATGCTGAATCCGCAAAGAAATAGACAGCATCGAAGCGTTTTTCTTCATGTGCAGTAGTAATTTCATTATTAGAAGTACTGTCAAAATCGTAATGTCCTGGTTTAAAAGTATTGCGGATCACGCCATAGCCAGCGGTTGACCAGTAAAAAGGATTAGGAGATGCTACACCTTGATCAACCCAATTATTGGTATTAACAATTTCAATTTTTTCTCCTGCTAGTGTGAAACGCCCGTTTTGCGTACCCCCACCAAAGTAATTACTATTGCAATCAACTAGGGTTTGAACTGTTAATGAATCTGTCAATTCAACTGACTTGGCTTCTTGAAAAATCGTCTTACCGTTTTTAGTAACGCTTAAAGTAGCTGAATTTCTGTTTAAATTAATTTCAATTATGCCCGTATCAATTTGCCAGCCGGTATTGGTCGCACCTATTCTTGCACCATCCATGCCGCAAGAATCGTAAATATTTTTCACAAAAATTTGAGCATGTAATCCAGCTTCAGATTGTTCTGGTTCTTGAAACTTTTGAGTTGGATCAATATATAATCTGAATGTTGTTGAATTCAAGATATAAAGACGAGCTGTCAGCCCGTTTTGATAGTCAATTTCAAAATAACCTGATTGCTTAGTCACTTCAGTGATAGCTTGCAATTTCAATTTACTAAAATTGGTTACCTGGTTGGTGTCATTTTTATTAATAGTGCTCTCCTCCTTAATATAAAAGAAAATTAATCTTAATTAGAAACGTTTGATAGGATTGATTATATGCTAAATCAGGGTGAGGATAAATAGCTATATACAAAATTATTGTCCAACCACTTATTTATCTTTCTCTTTAAATATCAAGGTATACAGCATTAAATTATGCTAGAATTAAGACAAGATATATAGTTATTTTTATATAGGAACAATAATATGACATTTATTTATACATTAAGATATATGCTGGATCCTAGAAAAAATACTCCAGCAAAAGACGAAAAATTAATCGAATTTGTTAAAAAAGGCCAAATTGATGATGTTGCTTTTTTCATAAATGGCGAAGAATTAAACCACAGTCACTTAACCAAAGCTGAAACGCAAGTCTGGCTGGACGCCATTAAACCTTTACAAAAGAAATTATCAGATATAGGTGTAACTACTAGCTTAAACCCGTGGACAACTATTATGCACTCCGATCGGGGGTATCAAGTTAATCCTGAGATTGGTTTCAATACTTTTGTTGACATTGATGGTAATAAGGCTAAGGATATGGCTTGTCCTGCTGATCCTATATGGCGCAAATATTTAGCCGCTACTTATGCCCAATATGCCAGCATACATCCCCGTCGATTATGGTTAGAAGACGATTTTCGCCACTATAATCACACTCCTTTAAAATTGATGTGTTTCTGCGATTATCATATGCAACTATATAATGAAAAATTGGGCAAAAAAGAAACACGTGCTGAATTTGTTAACAAGATGTTGCAACCCGGCAAACCCACTAAGGAGCGCCAAATTTACCTGGATCAAGCACGTCAAGAAATGATTGAAAATGAACATCTAATTGAACAAGCTGTTCATGAAATCAGTCCCGAAACAGATCTGGCACAGATGACTTCATACCCTGACTGGCATGCTCTTGAAGGCCGTGATTGGGATAAATTGTTTAAAGCCCAAGCTGGAGAAGGCCATCCAAAGGTTGCTCGGCCCCACCTACCTGCATACAATGAAGTTGCGCCACTAGCATATGGTAGAAATTTTGAAGAGTATACTCGTATTACCGCTGCTTTTTTAGGAGAAAATGCTGAACTTTATCCTGAATTAGAAAGTTATATGTATTCACCTTTAGTCAAATCAAATGCATTTACTGCCTTTCAAATTATCACTGCTGCTTTAATCGGAAGTCAGGGAATTCTACTCAACCTATTCGACATGATGGGTAATGGTATCAATGAAAGCTGGCATTACGCCGAAATGCTTGCTGAAATCAAACCATTTGTTAATCAGCTATTAGAAAATCGCCTCCCGCTAGATCATTTAAGAGGGATTAAGGTTCTAGTCGATCAAGATTCCAGTTATCACTTGCAAACTACTGCCGGCAAAAATGTGGAAGAACTTTTGCCCCATGAAAAAAACTGGGCTAGCCTACTAGGTGCTTTTAGTTTTGCTACAAGTATTTTACCTTTTGGTCAAAAAACTTCATTAGAAAACGAAATAATAGCTATTTCTGGGCAACTTTTACGTAATTTAACAAATGACCAAATTATAGCATTACTTAAAAATAATTTTGTTTTGCTTGATGGCGAGAGCGTGCAGGTTTTGCTTGACCGAAATCTGGGTAACTTGTTACACGTTGAGAATGCTGAGTGGCACCCAGTTCGCACAAATTATCAATCCTTTGAACAGGCTGATGGACACATTGTTGAAGGCGTCAAAAATCCACGAATAACAATGTTGCAACATACTGGTAATTATTTGAAAATAGAATATCAGCCAAATAGCGATGTAAAAGTGTGGTCTTTTGCATATAACTCAATTGATGAAAAACTAGGTAACGTTATGACAGTTATTGATCAGCATATCATTGTTTTACCCATGGATCAGGATCAACGTCACGGTTGGGATTCCCAATTTACCACATATAAGCAAGGGCTGCTCCAGCAAATGCTTGACAGTATTAAGCCTGTAGACTACTTAGTGGGGATGCCTAATGTTAAGCTCTCTGTTGAAAGCAATGGTCAAAAAGTTTGGTTTGCCAACTTTACATTAGATGGTTACCAGCAAATAAAATGGCATTTAGCAGCACCTCTTGTAAGTAATGATGCAACAATAGTGAGAAAAGTTGGTAATTCAGTTAAGAAGACAAAAATTCAGATTAATGTTGAAAATGGTATCGCTATCATTGATGAGCCTCTAGCACCACTTGAAACTATTCAAATACTGTTTTAAATTTAATAAAAGCCAAAAAAGCGCCTAGTCTCTTTGTTTAGACTAGACGCTATTTTTTGTTTATTTAAATGCTATTTTTTCATTTTAGCCAACATTTCAGTGACATCAACTATACCAGCTTTCCCAGCTGTCACATAGTCGGATTCTGTACCGCTCATTTGACTATTGAGCCATTCAATTACCAGTGGTAAATTCATTCCCGAGATCAAGTGAATTTTTTGACCACCCATAATTAGACGACTAACTACATTTGCGGGAGTTCCGCCCATTAAATCAGCAAAAACAGTAACATCGTCGATATTCATTCCTGAAATCTGCTCTTCAAATTTTTTCTTAAAATCATCAGGACCTTCAGATGGAAGCAAACATACCGTATGTACATGCTCTTGCTCGCCCATAATTAATTCAGCACTGGCTTTTACACCTTCTGCCATTTTACCATGACTAATTAAAATTAATTCCTTTTCTGCCATACTTTATCTTTCCATTTAATACTTATACTATCTAGATTTACTTAAAGCAATTACTATATCTAATTATATCTTAGCGATAACTCCAAGGCCACCTAAAACAATACAAAGTATTAAAACAATAAAGATTGCTTTGGTTGAAGTCATACCTTTCTTACCAAGAAGCCAGTAAACAAAGCCTACGACAGCTGCTGGTAACAACTTAGGAAGAATCATGTCCAAATTATTTTGAACATTCATGGTAACTTTACCAATTTGAGGTGCCCAGGCAAACTTAATGTTAACCATAGTGGCAACAAGGGCACCAACCATGAATACGCCCAAAACAGTAGCGGAATCAGTTAAAGCGTTTAAACGGTCTCTCATGTCAGTAACAAGAGAAACACCTTTATCATAAGCAAAATGAAGTTGCTTCCACCGGAAGACACAAATCAAAAGGCAGGCAATAACCCAAATGATAACACCAACTGGGTTTCCTTGTGTTGCCATTGAAGCAGCTAAAGCACCAAAAATAGTTGGAATCAAAGAAGCAAAGATAGAGTCACCGATTGCGGCAAATGAGCCCATCAATCCAACTTTAATACCAGTAACAGTGTCTTTTCCTTCAATACCTTCATTTTCCTCTACGGCAAGATCAAGACCGGTAATGATTGTATTAAAGAAGTTAGAGGTGTTAAAGAACTGCATGTGAGTCTTCATCATTTCCTTTAACTCAGGAGTATCATCGCCATAAATTTTTCTCAATTGCGGCAAAATAGTGTATAAATAGCCACTATTCTGCATTCTTTCATAGTTCCAGCCTAACTGGAAACCAAACAAAGATCTACGGTTAATTTGATTGAAGTCTTGTTCAGTTAATTTATATTTAGGTTTAGAGTTCGTCATCAGTAATCTCTCCTTCATCGTCATCAGAGCTTGAACTTGCACTATTACTTTGACTTTCAGTACTTTGTGCTTGCGCAGTACCTTTATTTATTGGAATATTCTTGTAATGCAAAATTGCAAGAGCTAATCCCAGCATTGCAATTGCAAGCATTGGCAAGCCATTGAAAATAGTAGTAAAGCCTTTGTTAACAGCTGATAAGCCTGTACCCAAAGCTTGCATACCACTAAAGAGAACTGAGAACAATGTCGTAATTGTAAAGCCCAAGATCAAATATGCTGCATGTCTCTTAACTGGTAAGTACCGCAATAAAACCGCAAAACCGACGGCTGGCAATGTGGCACCAGCAACAGTCAAACCATTACCCAGCCATAACAGATCTCCATTTAAAGCATTTGCGATCTGTTGTACTAATCCCTGACCAAAGGCCAATGCGATAAAGACAGGAACTGCACGTGAAAGTGACCACGGAATTGCACCGTATAAAACATTTCTTTCAACAGCCTTATAGTTAATCTTGTCTTGATCAATCAAATGATCAATTCTGTGTGAAAAGTAAGTATTGGCGAATCTTGCCAAAACGTCCAATTCAATCATAATAGCAGCAACTGGAACAGCAATTGAAGAAATAGCTGTTTGAGGACTCATACCTTTAATACTAGTTGAAAATGCTGTAGCTAAAACTGTACCGGTAGTAGCGTCAATTCTTGAAGCACCACCAAAAGTACCGATACCTAAAACTGTCAACTGCATTGATGCACCGATAAACAAACCGGTAGGCAGATCTCCCATAATCAGACCGGCGATCAATCCAGCACCAACTGGTGTGTTTAATGATGAATAAATTTGCAACTCATCTAAAATTTCTAATCCTGCATACAAAGTAAGCAGTAATATTTGCCACCAAGCCATTTTTCTCCTCCTACTTCATCTTTTCATTAATCAATTTCATTAAATCCCGTGACTCAACACTAGGATTTAATTGGGCAATTAAGTTAACGCCTTTGCCAGAAATCTCTCTGAAAACATCGGCTTCATGCTCATTGATATTAACTTGCTTAGTCAATTCAGTAGTATCATCTTGCTTAGACATATTACCAACATTGATTGTATCAAGCTTGATACCCATATTGAGTAGGTCAAGAAACTTATCTGGTTTCTTAGCTACCAAAAACACCCTCTGTTTTCTATAGCGATCTTTCTTAAGATGATCAGCAGCAATTTCGGTTGGTAAAACACTTAGCTTAGTAGACATAGGTGTAGCCATTCTCAAACCGCTTTTTTGGATGTCATCCTTAGCTGCCTTTTCATCAAGAACAATAATTCGTTCTACTTGCAACTGAGGTGTCCACAAGTTTGCCACCTGACCATGAACCAAGCGTTCATCAACTCTCGCTCCTACAATATTCATATTTCTTCCTCCATATCTTTTAAGGAAATCTAAATATTAACAAAAACGCTTTCAACACTAATATTAAGGTACCAACCAATTTTTGTCAATATATATTTTGGTATATTTAAAAGGCCTTTTTTTAATAACATAATTATACTTTTTTTAATAACAAAAAAGTACATTAGTTAAATTCGTGAATTGTTACACCTTTAACTACACGATTAACCGTGCCTGTTGGAGAAGGTGTATCCGGCTTATTATTAACCTTAATTGAAGTTAATAAAGCGATTGTTTGACCAAACATTACATCAGGTAAAGCCAAATATGCATCTGGCAGTAATTCTTTCTCGTCAAACGTAAACGATTTGCCTGAGAAGTTTTGTCCTTCTTTCTCCTGCCCCACGGCCATTACTAACGGTACAATTTTGTCATCTTTAATTTCGTTTAAAATGTCTAAATCATATTGTCTGGTATAAGTGTTATTTGAAACAAAATCAAAAACAATTGTCTTTTTGTCCAAAAATGATTTAGGACCATGACGTAAGCCCATTGATGTATCAAATAGTGCTGCCACTTCTCCTGCAGTTAATTCCAAAATCTTAAGCCGAGTTTCTTCGGCAAGACCTCCTAAACTGCCACTTCCTATATAAGTAATTCGATCAAAGTCAGTATCAACTAAAGATTGAATTTCATCTTCACGTTCAATTACACTTTTACCCATCTGAGCAATTTGCTTAACAATCTGCTCTTTTTTCTCATCTGATAATGTATCAAAAACAAACAGTGCCATTAAGCTCATGCAAGAAAACGAACCGGTCATGGCAAATCCCTGATCTAGAGATTTTTCCGGCATTAATAAAACTAATCCAGATGGGTCACCTTTTAAGTCTTGTGCCAAGTGTCCTTCTGGTGCACAAGTAATTGCTATTTGATATAAGTTTTTAATTAGCTTTTTGGCTAATTCTACAGTTGCCACAGACTCAGGTGAGTTACCACTGCGAGCAAATGATACCAGAATTGTAGGAGTATCTTTTTCCAAATAGTCTTCCGGAGTAGAGACAATTTTAGTAGTATCAATTGCTTCAAAGTCATATCTTGTTCTGTCACCATGCTTTTGTAAATATGGCATAATCGTATTACCAACATATGCACTAGTGCCAGCACCTGTGAAAACAACTCTGACTTTGCCGCATTTTTGCTTTATTTCGTCTAAAAATTCGGTTATTTTCGCTTTATTATTCTGATAAATTGACCATGTTTGTCCCCATAATTCAGGCTGCTGCTCAATTTCACGAGTAGTAATTTTAGCGCCCATTTTTTCTAACTCTGCATCTGTTTTTGAAAACATTATTATTTTTCCTTTCTTTATAACTAAGATAAATCATTATATTGGCGTGAACGATAAACGAATTTATCGCCTCTAGCCAAAGAAATTGTAAATTCTACTGGTACATTTTTGTCGTTAATAGTTTTTCGAAATATTTTTAGACTCGGTGAACCAACTTCCTCAGCCAAATTCTTACTCTCTTTAGCATTAAGACAAACCGCTTCAACATCTTCAAAAGCCATTACACTAATTTGGTTGTATTTTTCTTTCATAACAGTATAAAGTGGCTTAGATTTTAAATCATCAATAACAAGTTCAGGAAATATTTTTTCCGGTAAATAGGATGTACTGAAAATTCGCGGTTCGTTATTAGCAAGACGTAAACGCACCAGCTTATATGTTTTTTCTGTCGGTTCCAAATTTAGCTGTGCTGCAATATTTTTATCTGGGGTAATCAAGTCTAAACTTTGATTTTCAGTTGAAGCCTTCTGGCCAGTCCGCTTTAATTCTTCTGAAAAAGAGTACATCCCACCAATATTAGGCTGATTAAGAAAAGTACTTGAAACAAAGGTGCCCTTACCATGAAGACGATAAATCAGTCCCCGTTCTTCAAGATCCTGTAATGCTAACCTAACTGTATTACGGCTAACGCCATATTTAACCAGTAGTTGTCGTTCACTAGGTAATTTGGCTTTATGTTTAATATTTTTTATATGTTTTTCTAATTCTAAAATTACTTGTAGATAAAGTGGCTTTTCCATTAATTCCCCCTCCTTTTTTAACTGGTTGATACCACTTAAAGTTTATCAGAGAAAGCGGTTCATTGCAATTTGATTTTGGTAATTTACTGATAATAAAAAAATGAAATAGGAAATTAAAAATACCATTAAGAGAAAAACCCTTAATGGTATTGAATATATTTATTTACTTAACTTATTGCCTTTCCAATCATAGTATTTTTGACTAAGGCGATTTTTAGGATTATCAAAAACAACGATTCGATATAAAGCATAAATTGTACCAACCATGGCAATTAAGTTTGTTATCCAATTTTTAAGTAAAATCTGTAACAAGTTGACCACAATCACAACAACTGTCCAAAAAAGGATCCGATTCCTTCTTGCTTTTTCCTTAGCCGTTACTTTTGTCTTTTTCAATTCGATCACCTTTATGCAAAAATATTATTAATGATTAGTTATTTTTCTTAGCTGCAGCATATTCTGCGTTTCTCTTCTTCATTTGTTTTGCATACCAGATAAACAAGAGAAGGTATACTGCTAAAGCAATTAAGGCATAAACAATAAACATTCCTTGTTGTTTCCAGGCATTTCCAACTAAGTAAGCCAGGAATTTTTCAACTGGCCCTTCCATAGTAGTGTCTGAAACTAATGTATGTGCAGGAATAGCGGCACCAACCGAGTGAGCCATGTTGGTAACAAATGGACCAACCATAGTACCAGCCCAAAGGAAGACAGGTAATTCAATTGTTCCAATAATAATCATTCGAATAATTTTACCACGAGTAACAACTAGTAAAGCTGGAGTAACACCCATAGCAATAATACCGCCTAAAGGCATTAATCTGTTACCAGGTAAAACCATTGCTTCGAGCATCATAATTGGAGCCAAAACATTTGCGGCTGCCCATATTTCAGAACGACCAGCTAAGAATGGCCAGTCAAGTCCAATATTAAAGGTACGACCAGAGAACTTCTTAGTAGCAAAATCAGCAATCCCTTGTGATAAAGGTTCTACAGAAGCAATGAACCAAGAACCAATTACAGAGAATAATTCAATACATGAACCACCAATAAATGATAATGTAAACATGTCTTTCCATCCCTGCTCAGTCGCAAAGTTGTTACCGGCTAGTAAGGAAACAAACACACCAAGGTAAACACCGATAGCAAATCTACTGCCCCAGAAACCGATTTTTTCATTCAGTTTAGTAGAGTCAAAGTCAAATTTATCAAGCCAAGGCAGACATTTGTCAAAGAACTTGTTAAACACCATGATGATAGGATTCATCATATAGTTCATGTGAGTAGTGGTCATGGGGTTGCTGTCAGGAGCATCTAATAAGTCATTAAATGTTGGTTTCATTAAGTCAGAGTTAATAATTTTCATTGTGCCAATGAAAAGAACTAACAAAGTTGATAACCAAAGAGGAGCACCGACATATACACAGAACAAACCATCAAATGCTAAGTGCCAAACATCGAAGATATCTACATCAAGCGTGTTAGTCTTATTTAATACCAGCAGAACAACATTTAAAATAATTAAGACCAATAGATAAAACAAGGTATAAGGTGAACCCCAGGTTATAGTAGCAAGTGGTGCCCAACCCATATCCTGCATATCCATGTGGATGCCAGTGTGCTTAACAAATTGCATCATTGGCTTTTGAAATGCTGTAGTCAGCATGTTCATAACATTACCTATCGCCGTAATAGCAATAGCTAATTTCAAGCCACCTTCTAAGGCCTTAGTAAACTTGACACGAAACAGTACTGCAATTAATGTTAGAACAATTAACATTATTGTAGCCGCACCCATATCAATTAAAGGTTTAAAAAGTGAGTTAGCGAAACTAATTATCCCATTCATTTTTATTTCCTCTTGAAATCTTATTTAGCATTAATTTCTTTAACAACTTTTTCAACATTGTCATAAACTGGTTTGGCCATGGCTGGTATACGGTATAAAATTGCTCCGGCATCAATTAACGGAATTTTTGGTTTAAAAGAAAGATCGGTCTTAGCAATTGTCAAGTAGCCATCATAATGTGATAAAAGATCTTCATTAACATCCTTAATCATATAGGCATCAACTTTAACGTTGTAACCCCGCTTTCTCATTTCTTCCTCAACTGCATCCTTAATTTGGTGAGATGAATTTACCCCAGCGCCACATGCAGCTATAAATTTTACTTCTCTGCTCATAAAAAGCCCTCCTACTTTTGACTAAAATTCTTACTTAAGAGCTGATAGATTTTATCAGTTTCAGTAAGATTAAATAATGCTTGTAACTTTGAAACTGGTGAGAGTCTAAGAAAGTCCATAATTTGTGCTAATATGTTTGCTTGTCCTTCGGGATTGTTATTCAAAATCATAAACAGAAATTTTACCGGTAAACTTTGATCAGGTGCAATCATATTTTTAAAAGATACTGGTGTTTTTAAAGCAACAGGTACTATCAAACAAGTATTGACAAACTCTCCTTCAGTATGCGGTACAGCAATATTAGGCAATTCCTTTGCAATAGGTGAAGTATCTATTCCTGTCGGATATTGTTGTTCACGCTGGTTAATTCCATTGAAAAAGCCATCGTTGACCAAATCAAGAGTAAGTAATTTATCTGAAACTTCCTTAAAAATTGTGGTTGGATCTGATGCATCACTTACAAACACTGCATTCGCAGAAAACAACTTATTTTCTTTCACAAATTAGGCCCTCCTTAGCAATAGACAAGTTTTCGCTTTTGTTTGAATATGTTAATTTTTGTTCGCTTGTCTATTGCTATTATATTTAATGGCAAAGAAAAATGCAAACGCTTTTTCAAAAAATAAACTAAAAATTGTATTTAACCCATTGTATTTTCAGCCATTTCTAAGAGATTTAACTTGCTGTGAATAGTTAATTTGATAGTATCTTGGCATAGCCTTCATGTTTATGAATTAAATAAAAATATTTTTAAGCAAAATAAAAGCCATGACTTTTTAAGTCATGGTTTTTGTGTGCGATTAAAATTTTAAATCTCAAATTATTATTTAACTGTATTAGTATTAGTCGTGGTATACGCCTTCAGCCCACTTCTTATTTTCTTCATCAAAGAAGTGCACGTTATTTTTTTGATCAGGATTAGGTTTAGCAATACCGTCTATTTTGGCAATAAGTCTTTGTCTTTCTGGGGTAGACTCATATTTAGCATTCAAGAATGAATCGACAATGTCAAAAATAAAGTCACGCCCTAAAACAATGCCACCAAAACCTAAGATATTGGCGTTTAATTCACGCCGAGCATATTCGGCTTGGGCAACATCGCCTACCATTGCTGCACGAACTCCCTCGTTTTTATCAGCAGCAGTAGAAATGCCGATACCAGTACCACAAAGAACAATACCTAAATCTGCACGACCATCGGCAACATCTTCAGCTACGCGTTTACCATAAATTGGGTAGTGAGTTCTAGTATTGTCATGAGTACCTTCATCAATGACTTGGTATCCTTCTTCTTTTAAATGATCAGAAATGGCCATTTTAACAGAGGTTACAATATGATCGTTTCCTAAGGCAATAACAGTATGCTTGTCAACTTTGGGATCAACAAATTCTGGTTGTGGTCTATCATTATCTAACATTAGTAAGCCTCCTTAAATCATTTCTTCAAGCATATTCAAGCGAACCTGATGGCGTCCGCCAGCATATTCTGTATCTAGATAATGTTGCACAATTGAATAAGCTAGTTTTTCACCTACGATGCCGCTACCCAACGCAATTGCTTTTGCACCATTGTGCATAGCGGTCATATGTGCAGTTCTTTCTTCATTGACGTTTGCTGTAACCATGCCCTTAACTTTATTTGAAGCCATAGCTGAGCCCACACCGTATTCGTCAAACATAATGGCCTTTTTGATACCATTATCTAAGACTTCATGAGTCACCTTTAAACTCGATTCAACAAAGTCCTCTGCGGCTTGCGGTGTAACATCCAAAACATCATAATGATGTGCTTGCAAGTATTGTTTTACTTTTTCCTTTAAAGCAAAACCTGCCTTGTCACTACCAATGACAACCTTCATAGTCAAATCTCCTCTCAAAACTATTTATATATAGTCGTAAACTGGCTGTAATGCTTTTCCAACTCAGGTTCAATTCCATGGTTAGTAATTAGTCCATCCACATTGCGCAAATCGTAAAATTGGTGAAAATCACTGTGATCCAACTTTGTATAATCAGCGACAACAAATTTTATTTGAGAACGGTCTAATCCAATACCTTCGGTTTGACCCTCCTCTAAGTTAGCAGTTGTCAAAGAAGTATCATTAATGCCATTAACGCCGACAAAACCAACAGAAAAAGACATAGTTTTTAACTCATTGTTAGCTAAAGCACCCACAAAAGCTCCACTTATTCTTCTATATGAGCCGCCAACCATAATCAAGTCATAGTCATTCATATTATCTTTTGCAGCTTCAAATACTGGTAATGAATTAGTAACTATTCTCAAATGCTTAACTTTTAGGTTAGCAACAAGTAACTCTAACGTTGTTCCCGGGCCGACATAAATTGAGTCATTTTCGTGGATTAAGTTACAAGCTCTTTTAGCTACTTCATACTTTTCTTTACTATGAATTTCCCGTTTTTGCTGGTAGCTTTTTTCGGTCCGAATCTGATCAGATAATAACTGAGCACCACCATGAATGCGCAAAATTTTATTTGCTTTATGCAATTCATTGAGATCCCTTCTAATTGTCATATCCGAAACTTTTAAAGCCCGTGCCAATTCATCAACTGTAACAAATTTCTGAGTTTTTACTACTTGTAAGATAGTTTTCAGTCTTTCACTCTTTAACATTAGTAACCTACTTCTTAACTAGATTAAGCAACTAACTTAGTCCATTTTTATTATAGTTGTTAGATTTTGTTTGTCAATGTTTGAAATTGTTCGATAGCTATAGTTTGAACTAAAAGGGTTGCAATTTACATTTAAGTTAATTAAAACAATCTGAAGTTTTTTTACAAAGTTAAGATTGCAATTATTAAAAAAACTTATATTTATCTGAATTTAGTTTATATTTTCTCCACAAAAAATGCATCTATTTCACTTTTAACTGAAAAGATGCATTTACTATTAATTAATAATCCGACTATTTGGAAATTGACTGGGAAATTTTTTCGTATTTGCGCACAGTATCATAGTCACTATCTTTGGCTTTGACATACCCTTCATGTGAGTAAACGCGTTCGATTACTTTCTTACCTTCTTTAGATTTGCCAATTGCAATAAAAGCGTTAGCTAATTTTTCCCGGAAAGATTTTGACAAACTAGGAATAACTGAGATAGTGTCGTTGGGAATAGCACGAGTATAGTAAATTGGCACAACTTCGGACTTAATCTTAGGATTATCCTTGATTACATTGTTGCGGGCATCTTCAAAAACAAAAGCTGCATCAGTGTCTTTATTTAAAACATTTAGTACGGCTTGATCGTGCCCAGTAGTAGTAACTAATTTGCAGCTGCGAGGAACATCGAATCCCTTTTGCTTTAACTCAGCAATTGGAAAAATATAACCAGATGTTGAGGTTGGGCTTTGAATTGAAATTTTCTTACCTTTAAGATCTTTCCAACTCTTAATGCCAGAATCCTTTCTAACTAAAATCTCGGAATGGAAAGTATGAACTAGTTTTTTAGTCCAGTTGCCGTCCGGTCTGCTTAAGCCAAAACGCTCTGACTGTAATAAAACATCAGCTGCATGCTGTTTGTGAGCCTGCACATAGTCATCACCTGGTAAAAAGCCGACATCTATTTTTTTAGACTTCATTGCTTCTACCAACGCATTACCACTAGTTGAAACCGAAACATGGACTGGAATTCCCAGACGCTTGGATAACATTTTTTCTAATGGCTTTGCCTTAGTTTCTAGCGTATTCGCAGAAACGCTGGGTACGAACTGTACGTTGAGAGACTTTGGTGTACCACTATCATTTTGCTTTTTTGCTGAATTAGAACATCCGGCAAGTAAAGCTGTACCTAAAACTGCAATAGCACCAACTAAAAACTTTTTAAATTTTGGCATGATTTCCTCCTAATCTGGAAATATTGCAATCAAAAAAGACTTAGATAATACTAATGTATCAAGCTAAGTCTATTATTGATCATATTAAAAAACAGCAGCAACAATTTATATAGATAAGAAAACCGCACTTTCCCCATTGCAAAAGGCTCATCAATTTGAGTTAATCCATGCATATGAAGAAAATTACCTCTCTTTCTTATTATATAAAAAATAATAGCACAATATTAAGAGTTATAACAGATGTTTTTCTTTAAAAAAATATTCTTTTATTCATTTTAAAAAAAAGCGCTTTATTAATAAAAAGGTATTTTTAATTAAACTAGTGCTTTAAAAATAATCTTAATTATCATACTTTTTATCACTAATTATTTTTGACTTAATCTTTTGACTGCTGTCTTTGCTGTCGCCAGTCTGCTTAAAAAGACCACCCGTATAGAGCAAAACCTGTTTATGTTCAAAATCATCATGTTCAAAAGTATAAGTAATCTTATAAGTGACATTGCTGCAATTATTAGTAGCTGGTGTAATCGAAACTACAGAGCACTCCATATTGTAATCATTAATATCGTCATCTTTATTAAAACCGGAATTTTGAGAGTGTAATTCTTGATAGCCTTTGTTTTCGGCACCACCAACAAAGTCATCTTCGTCTGGTGAATTAAAATCATTTTCTAAAATTTCTTCAGCATCATCTTTATTAATTAAACCTGGCCATTCAGGTTTAATTACATTACTGCTGCTGTCATCATCTTCAAATCCCATTTCATCATAGTCAACAGTTTTCGATTTAATCGCTTTGCCATCAACTTTAGTAAGCACATAAATTTTCATATCATCAGTTATCGGATAATCTTTAAATACCTTATTTCCTCTTTTATCAAGATTTCCAACATTTTTATCATTAATGTAGACATCAGCGCCAGGAATACTTTTAATGGTAAAGTTAACTGTTTTAATATTCATATCAATTTCTTTATTGGAAAAAATACTAGTACTTTTATCAGCAGTTAACTGATGGCCTGATGCAATGGATTTGACTGCAATATGATATTTGCCAGGAAATAATGGCGTAATCTTTTTATAATAATCTTCACCACTACCATCAACTCCACCAAACTTTTTGTTATTAATATAGATAGTAGAGTTGGCGTGATTGGTTCTTATCTGCGGTGAATAAGTTTTTAACTGCAAACAGTATTTAGGAAATAAAAGTAAATAGCGGCCGTTTTGAACTAAAATGACATTTTCATATTGATCGCCATATTTAAAGGCTTCTGCCATCTTGTCAGCTTCAACATAATATTCAGCGTAATACTCTTGGGCAGGCTTTAGAGCTGCTGTTGTTACTCGTGCATTTGGATTTTCAGAGACAACATATTGGTCTAAATCGGCATGTGGGTTTTTTAAGCTTGCCGTAATCTGATTAATTTGGTTATTTTTTTGATAGTGGTTAGAACCCCACGCATAAAATGCAGCAAATGCTATCACCAAAACACCTAAGCAAATCAGCAAGATTTTATTTCTTTTTTTCAGCGGATGATGAACTGAATTTGCCGTAACTTGTTGTTGATTAACAACTGGCTGCGCTAAGCTATTAGCTTGCTGGGAATGAAATTCTTTTCGGCTAAGCTTTGTTTGAGACAAATACAGTCCTAAAACTATTAAAGCGTCCTTAATCAAAATTGTTAACCAACCATATCAGCTTGCTACATTAACACTACTTGTACCTGGATTACGCCAAGAATCAATACACCATTGCCAATAACTTAAATATTGTCCTTTCGAATTATTTATATTATTGGCAACTGTTAATTGAGACTTAGGTTGCTTTGCCTTTATTTTTGGAGAATCTTTTATCTCAGAGGTAGAAACAGTTTCTTCTTTTTGTACACTAATGTTGCGCAAGTCATAACCACAAGACGTACAAAAATTGACGTCTTTATCCATGATGGCGCCACATTGAGGACATTTTTTCATTGATAACTCCTTCTTAATTCCACTAACTTCTGTATTTATTTACTAAACTTATTTAAACCACTATTTAAAAAATGTAACTTATTTTAAAATCTAGAGGTCGCATGTTATAAGCTTTTTATTTTAACCTAATTAATAATATTTTAGTATTACTAAAAAAGCAGAATACTCGTTAAGTTTAGATTTATTTATAAATACTGTCAAATATGGTTTCAGTTACTACATTAATACTATCAAAGTTTTTTAATTATCCGCGCTATATATGTAGTAAACTTAAGAAGTACAGATATAATAATGTGAGGTTCAAATTATGAAAATTGTTAATTTAGACAGCTATGCCATGAATCCTGGTGATTTAGACTGGACAACCCTTGAAAAACTAGGCGAATGCACTTTTTATGATCGGACACCAGTTGACGATAATGCTGAAATTTTGAAAAGAATTGGAGACGCAGAAATAGTTTTAACTAATAAAACTCCACTTGATGAAAAAGTGCTAAAAATGGCACCCAACATTAAATATATTGGTGTGACTGCTACTGGTTACAATATTGTCGATACCAAAGCGGCTCATGAAGCTGGTATTCCCGTGACTAACATTCCTACTTATGGTACTGATGCCGTTGCGCAATTTACTTTTGCATTGTTACTTGAAATTACTAGTCAAGTAGGTTTACATAATCAGTTAGTCCATGAAGGGCGCTGGAGCATCAACCCTGATTTTACTTTTTGGGCAAAGCCGTTAATGGAACTAAAGGGCAAAACTTTAGGATTAATTGGCTTTGGCAATATAGCTAAAAAAGTAGCAGAAATTGCACATGCTTTTTCTATGAATATAATTTTTTGGAACCATCGGCCAAAATCAGATTTACCGGATTACGTTGAACAGGTTGAACTTGACGAACTTTATCACAAAGCAGATATCGTCAGTTTACACGTGCCACAAACGCCGGCAACTACGGAAATGATTAATCAAGAAGCAATTAGTCAAATGATGGATGGCGTCATTTTAATTAATACTGCTCGTGGTAGTTTAATTAATGAAAAAGACGTCGCAGACGCCTTAAATGAAGGCAAGATCGCTGCAGCGGGGATTGACGTTGCCCAAAAAGAGCCCATTCCTGCTGACAGTCCACTTCTTTCTGCTAAAAACTGCTATATCACCCCCCACATTGCTTGGGCACCGCGCGAAACCCGTAATCGTTTGCTTGGTATAGTCGTTGATAATCTGCAAGCATTTCTAAAAGGTGAAAAATTAAACGTCGTAAACTAAATATCATAGTCAAAAACCAGTAATCTTGATTGAGTTACTGGCTTTTTTATTCTCAAAAATCATTTTCCGTGCTTGACCTTGACACTACGTCAACCAATATACTTAATTTGCAAGTGAGGAGATTTTAAACATGTCATATTCTATCAATGAACTAGCAAAACTAGCCGGCATTTCAACACGAACTTTACGCTATTACGATAAAAAGGGACTTTTAAAAGCGCGCAGGAATCCCGAAAATAATTATCGCTATTATGAGGAAAGCGAAGTTGATCAATTGCAAAAAATTCTATTTTTAAAACTATTTGACTTGCCACTAGCTCAGATAAAACAGGTGATGCAGACTTCACCGAAAACTCAATATCAAGTTTTACGAAACCAGCGGAGCAAATTAGTAGCTCAAAAGCAATATCTAGATGATTTGATTAAGAACTTAGACAAGACACTTGCAACAATGAAGGGAGAAACACAAATGAATGACACGGAAAAATTTGCCGCATTAAAAAAAGAAATGATTAACAAAAATGAAAAACAATATGGCGCAGAAATCAGGAAAAAATATGGGGATACTAAAATAGATTTTAGTAATCAAAAATTTAGTTCTTTATCTGAAAATGAATTAGCACATTTCAAAAAACTGAGTGCTGAAATTTTAACTGAATTAAAAGACTTTGATAAGACTGCTGGTGTCAAACAATCTGCTGCCAAGCACATTTTTGACTTACACAAAGAATATTTATTGACAATATGGCCTAAAGGTCAGTATTCGGGAGAAGCCCACAAGAATCTTGCCCGAATGTATATCTGCGACACACGCTTTAACAAATATTATGCAGAAGGCACTGGTAATCCTGACGCTGCGAAAACGTTGAAAGCAATTATTGATTATTACGCGTAAGCTTTTTTAATCATTAAAAGTACAATTCCAAAATAAAACCTTTCAGATACAGATTCGTTAAGAATTGTTTTGAAAGGTTTTTTGTTTAAAGTAATTTTATTTAAACGTTTTTAATAAAAAAGATGTTATTTATATTTAATTTTTCCTTGCATTAGAAGCAGTCAGATTTTTAAAATCATTCCTGCTCCACAACCATAATGGATTTTGCAGGTCGGTTGGGACAAATTCAGTGCCCTGTAATTCTTTTGCCCAAGCATTAATTACATAGGTTTGCACTTTAGAACTTTCCATTTGTTCTTTGGTAATCAAGCCCAATTTATAACTTGCCCTTATTATATGCCTATCTGCAGCAATATAAATATCATTGGTATTTTTCAAAGGAATTGCAGTGTAATTGCTAAGAACGTACAGCCAGTAATTGCAAAGCTTATTGCCAGACAAGTATGGAAACTTTTTCTTGGCATCTTTTTGCATAAAATGCCTTATTTTATTCACATTATTATCCAAGTTGTTAGCAAATTTAATAACACTACCATCAGAGAGATCTGTAAACGTCTGACATAATTTAAGCCAAATGTCTGTTTGCTTATTCTTTTGCAAAGCAAGCCGATACTTAGTCAGAGCTTTTTGCACTGATTCATACCCAGCAGTAATAACTTTTGCCGGTATAAAAACAAAACTAGTTTCGGGATCTTTATACGTCTTCAAGGCATTTTCCCACAAAGTATATGAATTTCTCTGATAATTTAAAGCCATTGGCAACGTGAAATAAAGCGCATTTTCATTAGTGCTTGGATCTAGGTGCGGATTACTATCCTCAGGTAAAGTAGTATCACCTAAATCACCATTTTGGTACATTTGATAAATTGTTTTTACTTTTTCAAGGATTACATCGGACATAAATTGATGACCTCACTTATCTTTAAAACTAATGATTATTATTTATACGTCAAAGCATTGAGATACTTACTCAGATATTTTTCTTCATCTTCAGGATGATATTGGGTAATAAAACGCGGATGTTCAAGTGGAATTATTTTTTGAAACAAATGTAATTTTTTATTAATTTTGCTTAGTTCTTGATAATTTTGACCACTGCCGATGCAGTAACAAACAGAAGTATCAATTCCAAAGTTAATATACGTTTTAAGTGCAGAAATCATAAAAGGAGTTAACATTTCTTCAACTCGCTTATTTTCATAATAGTTGCAGTTTACTTGGTTGCCCTTGGAATTGGTCTTGCAAATGCCCAAGGGATAAACAAAATCGAGGTAAAAATCATGATAAAATTTGTTCCTTCCACCATATTTATCTATGACTTTTGTCAAAAAACTAGAAGAGGCATTACTGATATGAAAATTTGCTATTGAGATTCCTGTTTCTTTTTGGAGATTGGAAGCATCTTCAAAAGGAACTCCAGTTATAGCTGAACCTCTTCTTGCCGGTGAACTACCTAATATTAAACAACGCTTGTTGTTGTCATTGAAATATTTCTGATAGAAAGTTTGGACCACTTGCAAAACTTGCCTTTTGTTTCTGCTACTATAAGGATTAATTAATTTATGAGGAGCGGGTAAATCAATTTTTACATTACCTAATTCCTGATCAAATTGAAAAACTTTTTCTGAAAAAGTTTGTTTTTGTCTCATAAATGCCTGCTATCATATCAAGTTACAAAATTATATAAGCAAATTATAGCACATACGTTCGCAAACTTGCTAATTTTTTGAAAAATTGCATAAAAATAAAGGAGCAACCACTCTTTTGGATCAATCCTTTATTTTTACATTAATATTCCCATTGATAAGTACCTGATTTTACACTAATTCCGATATTTTGAGTTTTGGCTTCAGGATATTTTTTCAAAAAGCCAGCGGAATCTGGAAGATTTACTATAGCTTTACACCCCTCAGGAATAGTAAATTCATATTTCCCATTTAGCAATTTTATTGTAAACAAGCCATTTTCACTCAAGTATTTCATTTGGAAATCATCAACAATACCTTTTATTTGAGGTTTGATTTCTACTTCTTGAAATCCAGGCTTAATCTCTTTTAGACCAACAACTTTTCTCATAAACCAGTCAAGGACACATCCCATCGCATAGTGATTGAACGAAAATGTTCCTGTTTCGCCATCTGGTTGAATTCCTGCCCACGATTCCCAAATAGTTGTTGCACCATGATCAACTTCATATAACCAAGACGGACATTTATTCTGAAGAAAGACCTTTTTGGCTAAATCAGTTTCGCCATTATCAACTAATACATCCAGCAAATAAGGAACAGATAAAAATCCTGTATCCAAGCAGTCATGATTATTATGAATTAATGCCACTAATCTACTTAGTAATTTCTTTCTCGTATTAGTATCACTAATCATATCAAATGCTAAGGCCAGAACATAACATCCCTGATAGTCACTTGTTAATCTTCCCTCTTTGACAAATTTTTCAGCAAATGCCTGTTTAACCTTGTTCGAATATAGAGTATATTCGTTACCATTTTCACCTAAAACATTACTTATTTTAGCTAGAAGGTCAGAAGAATGAGCTAGAAAAGCTGTAGCAACGACGTCTTTAGTTGTTGCTGCAGATTTCATTGGATTAGGATCTCCAATCATCATGCTTGGAAGCATCCAGTCACCATAATGAAATGTAGTATCCCAAATGTAGCGATCAAGTCCATTCTTATCACCAGCAGCACTTTTGACGCTATAATTGTGCCACTTCTTCATGGCAACATAATTTTCGGTCAAAACCTCTTTATGACCATATCTTTGATATAAAGTCCACGGCACCATTATAATTGCATCGCCCCAACCAGCTGAACTTAAGCTGCCTTTAAAATCCAACGTGCTTTGATAAAAATTAGCTGGAGCCGGTGAATAGTCAATAATTTCTCCGTCTTTTTGTTGATCAATACGTACGTTTTTTAACCAGCGACGGATCAAATTTTCTGTGTTGTAGTAAAAAGTAGAAGCTGGTGCAAAGACTTGCATATCCCCAGTCCAACCAGCACGTTCGCGCTGCGGGCAGTCAGTTGGAATAGACAACATGTTTCCCCGTTGACTCCATTTAACGTTTTGTAGTAAACGGTTTATTTGCTGGTTAGAAGTACTTATCTTACCAGTTCTTTTCATATCACTAAAAATAACTATCGCATTTAAATCTTGAATATCCGCTTGATTAAGTCCCGTGATTCTAATATATCTGAAACCATGATATGTAAAATCAGGTTCAAAAGTTGCCAATTTACCATTACCAATCACATGATCTTCTTGATCCTTATTACGACCAATAATATTTTTAAAGAAATGGCCATCTTGATCTAAGGCTTCAGAATGTTCAATCTTAATGTCAACATCCTTTTTAAAATTCGCTGTTATCCGAATTCGTCCCGTTATAACCTGACCAAAATCAACTATTAACCTGTTTTCTTCTTGCCAAATCTTTTTTACTTTTAAAGTTTGCATTCGTTTTACCAGAGGTCCAAATTGTGGGGATAAACGCTCATAATCTGCATCAATTACTTCTGCCTCTTGAGAAAAACGAGTATTAGTAGCTAATTCATTTTTAACGCGGAGATCTTGCTTTTCACCGATAACGACATCTGCGTAACACCACTTTCCGGTACCAACCGAAAAAGATTTATCTGTACCAATTTTTAAAAAGCTGTGATCTTCATATTCAACAGTTAGGTCAGCCAATAAAGCTAAACGATCGCCAAACTGACAACTTTCGCCAGAAACTGCAATTCTGCCGGCATACCAACCATCTGCTACGACCACTGTTAACACATTTTGACCACTGGTTAATAGATCTTTTATATCGTATGTTTGATATAACAAATATTCTTGGTATTGCGTATAATCTGGTGTAAAGACGGCATCACCAATTTTTTGACCATTTAAATATGCTTGATACAGTCCCTGTGCAGTAATTTCTATTTTTGCAGAATGGATAGTTTTTTCTGTATTAAAACTTTTCTTAAAAACTATTGGTGCATGTAGTCTTTCATCAACAGGTTGGGGAACTGGTGCTTTTTTACCACCAAACATGTCAGCTAAAGAAAACTCAGGCTCTTTACTAACATAGGCAAAATCTGAACTTATCCATTTTCCTAACCACTTATCTTTACTATTTTTAATCATTTCTACTATCCCTCTTTTACAGAATTAGACATAACTTTTTTACCTAGATTTGTCAGTATACAAATAATACCAATTACAAAGCAGCATATACACCCAAAAGTAAAGGAACTTTCACCAACTTTGATGTGAAGCAAATTTAATAATACTGGACTGATGAAGCCACCTATGGAATTCATAAATTGGAAAAGCATCATTGATACTGCTAATTCATATTTATGTGAAAGTACAGACATATAAAACGGAATTGTTGACATAATCATAGACATGGCAAAACCTGAAAGGACACCGCCGATACTAATTAGAATAAGATTATTGGCAATTCTTCCTAGTAAGAAAGTAACTCCCAAAGTAATGTAACCACCAGCAATTATTTTGTCCTTAAATATTTTGTTCAGATACTTTAAGCTAAAGCCGGCAATAAAGCCTCCCGCTGTACCAACAGCATTGATAATACCCGTAATACTAGTACTTCCTAATTCTTTTTGATCAATAATAATTGACAAGTTAGTCGGATAGATTGTGTAAAGTATCCCCATTAAAAGAGTAACAAATCCTATCAACCAAACATATCCATTTAAATGTTTTAAAATCCCAAAAATATTGCTGCTAGCGTTCTGTTCCTTACTGTCTACTCGATCATTCGGTAAGGCAAACAGCACTAGGAGAAAAACAAATATACCTAAAAGAAATACCCAATAAGAATTAACCCAATTCTTAGCTCCTAAAAGTCCACCGCCAAGCATCATTATAATAGAGCCTAAACTATTCATCGCTGTGTTCTTGCCCATCATTCCATTTCTTTCTTCTCCTTCAAAAAAGATTGAAATAAGCATAGGAATTAAGGTGTTAACAAAGCCTAACCCAAATCCAAGAATAAAAGCACATCCGATTAAAATATCAATGCTGCTATGAACTAATAGCGGTAATAAACCGCCCAGCGTAGCTATTCCCAAACCAATTAATGATAATAATTTTTTAGAATATTTAACCGCCAAAGCTCCAACCACCACAGTGGCAATTAGTGTTCCTAAAGAAGGAACTGTTCCTATCATTTGAATTTTAGCGACAGGAACATTTGGAAAAGACTTTGTCATCGCCCCAAATGCGTTGGTGATTACTAAAAAGCTCATTGTTAGTAAGCTCATACTTAGAATACTTATTTTCATTTTTGTTTTATTCATAACGAATACCTCTTATCATAATAAAAACTTTCATTAATAGGCCTATCTCTTTCTTCCATGGTCATATTAGCAGCTTATTGTAAGTGCTTACAATATTGTGCTATGATAGGTTTGTGTGTTTTTATGACATTTGAGGCTTGTTAAAATGAAATTGATTGATTCTGATAAATTGCCTAAGCTTCCAAAAAATGATTTTTTTAAAATTCCAAATTTGGTTCGTTCAAGCAATATACCAAATTCTGAAAAAATATTTGTGGTAAGTCATGATTTAGATATTCCTGTACCCTTTCATAAACATGATTTTTACGAATTTGTTTTCATTACAAATGGTATAGCAATTAGCAATATTAATAATAGAGATATTTATTTACTTCCTGATTCTTTGCTACTAATGAATTTACATAGTTCTCACTCGTTAAAGGTAAAAGATCCTAAGGCACAAGTAATTAACATTTGCATTAAACCGGAAATTTTTGCAGGTGGTGTTTTTGCTGAATTTTTACAGCAAGACAATTATTTATGTAATTTTCTTTGTGATAAAGATAATAACAGTTACCTCTATTTTTCACCAACCAGCTTATCTAGATATTTACCCATAATTAACGGAATTTTATCTGAATATGTTACCAATAATTGTCATTATAATTACGCAATGCTAGGGTTATTGCTCATCTTTTTTGACCAATTGAGTCATGAAAATTATTATTCTTACACTGGAATCGATAGCCTAAGTTTAAACGTCATATCAGCAATAAAAGATAACGTTCAAACTATCACTGTCCAACAATTAGCCCAAAATTTTGGTTACAGTACGGCTTACTTATCACGATACGTTAAAAAACATACTACACTGACTATTAAAGAAATTATTATGCAAGAAAAGATGAAACAAGCTAAAAAATACTTATCAGAGACAAATTATTCGGTGGAAGAAATTTCACGGTTGATAGGTTATAAAAGTGTCAGCTACTTTTTTAAAACTTTTGAAAAGCAAAATAACGTTACTCCTGACCAATTTCGTAAAACAGTTAAATAGATAATCAACTTCTCTAAATTAAAAAAATAAAAACAATTAGGGCTACCAAATTGGCTAAAGCGCCTACAAGATCTTTCATAGCGTTAATAGTATAAAACTCATCATCAGATAAATAATTAATGCAGATCAAATGAATTACACCAGC
>NZ_CALYQV010000013.1 GCF_945290125.1 uncultured Lactobacillus sp.
TGGGTCAACATTGTGCTTGTGTAAAATTTCCAGAAAATCATTTACACCGATGTCATTTAAGCCTCGCTCGACCTTTGAATAAAAGGAAACGGAAATTACACCCGCTGCCATTTCTGTTTGAGTTAAACCTAATTCTTGACGTAAGGCTTTTAATTTATTGCCTATATAGTTCATATGATCCCCCATCTATTTAATAATATTAGTGCCTTTATAATTATGAACAGTTTTGCCACAACTGGCAAAACTCATTATTTAATTTTAATAAAAATAATATTAACGGTAACTGTATTAAACTAAAAGGCTTAAGTTTGTTATAATTTAGGTATTAAATAACCTTTAAAGATGAATCTAGTAATTTTCGAGGATTTTATATGCCAAATTTCTACAGCCAAAAACTCAAAAAAGAAGTAGTTTTAAGAGATCCGGTTCATGAATACATCCATATTGAAGATCAAGTAATACTTGATATTTTAAAAACCAAAGAATTTCAGCGTATGCGGAGAATAAAGCAACTCGGGCCAATCTCATATGTTTTCCCTGGTGCAACTCATACGCGCTTTGAACATAATTTAGGTGTCTATGAACTGACACGCAGAATTTGTAATATTTTTGCCAAAAAATATCCTTCTCAACGCTCAGGCGATGGTCTCTGGGACGATAACAACAAACTTTTAGTTGAATGTGCGGGACTACTACATGATATTGGTCATGGCCCCTATTCACATACTTTTGAACATCTTTTTGGTACAAATCACGAAAAAATCGGTCAAAAAATTATCACTGATCCAGATACCGAAATCAATCAGGTTTTGAGGTCTGTTTCACCCAATTTCCCATCCCTTGTAGCAAGCGTAATTGCCAAAACTTATCCTAATCCGCAAGTGGTAAAAATGATATCCAGTCAGGCAGATGCTGACAGAATGGACTATTTGCAGCGTGATGCTTATTTTACTGGCGTTACTTATGGTAAATTCGACTTATCAAGAATTTTGCAAGAAATTCGGCCTTACAATGAAGGAATTTGCTTCACTATGGCTGGTATGCATGCTGTTGAAGACTATATTGTTTCCCGCTATCAAATGTATCAACAAGTTTACTTTCACAGAGTTGGTCGTTCAATGGAAGTAATTTTACAACATTTGCTTGAAAGAGCAAAAATTATTTACCAGCAGGGTAATTTACCAGTAACACCAAGTTTAGCCAAATTTTTAGCCAATGACTGGACGCTTGATGATTATTTGAAGCTAGATGATGGCGTAATGGAAACTAATTTTTCAATGTGGACTAAAGTTAGTGACCCAATTCTAGCTGATCTAACCAAACGTTACCTTTTTAGACAACCCTTAGACAGTATTTGTATTGATCAGGAAACCAAAAATTTACTACCCAAACTGAAAGATTTGATTAAACAAGCAGGTTTTGATCCAAACTATTATACGGATACCAATTCGGCTTTTGACGAGCCATACGATGCCTATAAGCCATCAGGCAAAAATGCCAACAGTCAAATTGAAATCATGCAGGATGACGGACAATTGATTGAGTTGTCACAATTAAGCCCACTTGTAAGATCACTAAATGGCACACTTCAAGGTGATGAGCGTTTCTTTTTCCCAAAAATCATGATGTCAAATAGTGATGAACCCCAAATCTTTGACCCTTTATACCAAAAATTTCAGTGCTACGTTAAAAATGGTGCGTTAAGATATATCAGAAAGCCTAAAAAATAAAAATCTGCAAAAATTTTTTCCAATTTAATAAAAAGGTGAAAAATTTCATTACTATTTTTTCGCAGCAAAGACAAAAAGAAGGTAAATCACTAAATGTGGTTTACCTTCTTTGGTGTAGTTTCAATATTTTGCTTTTTCTGGATACATAATATCTAAATAAAGTTTTAGCCGTTCATGTGTCCAGAAATTGATCTGTCAGTTACAGGACTCACACTGGTATCAATGCCCACTTTCTCTGAAAGTTTTGCTGACAAAACTTGGAATGGTACTACATAAAAAATGGGTGAAAGCAAGTCTGTAGTTTTTACACTAAACTTCAAATCTCTCCCTTCTTCTGTTGCCTTTTCAGAAGATATTACAAAAACATGTTTTGTGAAAGCACGACGATAATATCCTGCAATATCAATCATCCGTTTGAATTCTGGGCCGTTATTGCCTCCAATTAAGAAAATAAAATTATCTTCATCATAAGCACGAATAGGTCCGTGAAGTTGTTCTTCTTGCTCATACGCTGTTGTTGACCTGCCAAAAGTTTCAAAAAATTTTAGTCTTCCCTCTAAGGCAGTTGGAAAGTTGTAACCATATCCCGCAATTGAAGCTTTTTTCATTGAAACTAGCTCATCTTGTTGCTTTTCATACCATTCGGAACTTTCTTTTACTACAGTTGGAAAGTCATTTACTAAGTTTTGCGCATCACTAATAAGTTGGTTATATTTTTCCTTGCCAATTAATTTAGTTTGGTGTGCTGCTTCAACAGCTAACAGATAAAATTGCAACAAAGTTTCAGTATATCCACGTGTTTCAGGCCCGATTTGTTCTTCTTCACAAACAAGATGGATATAATGATCAGCAATTTTAGTAATTGCACTATCTTGCTCTTCGGAAATTCCTAAAGTAGCAAATCCTTCAGCCTTTGCTCTTTTTAAAGCATCACATGTTGAAATGCTGTCTCCATGTTGTGACAGACCTATCATTAAGACTTGGTCATTCCTAAAACAGCTGCTTGGATTAATACTTTCAGAATACGTAAAAACTGTTGGCTCAATCGCTACACCTTCGATATTCAGTAATTTGACAATCATATTACGAATCACGCGCATAGCATTGTAAGAAGTTCCAGATCCTGTAAAGATAACTTTTTTGAAATTATTATTTTGCCAAAAATCAATAAATTCCTGACCATAATCTTTTCTTTCATCAATTGCTCTTTGCAAAACTCTTGCTGTATCTTCAATATGTCCCATCATTGTTAATTTTGCCATTTAAAATTCCTCCATTTTAATTGCTTTTTGTGCAATTTTACGCATTTGCGTTAAATATTCTTTTGCTTGTTTTTTTAATCCTAATGATTCACTTACTTTAGTTAGACGATCATAAATGATCAACTTTTGTTGCGGCTTTTCTGCAGCCTTTAGTTGTTTACTTAGTTCAGTTAATAAATTCTGATTTGGTGACAAATATACTTCATGTAGCTGCAAAATTTCCTTTTGTATCTGAGTATTCTTACAATTTCTTTTTAAATAGTCTTCAAGTTTTAAAGCTTCTTGATTATCATTTTTATCTAAAAAAAGAATATAGCTGCGCATTAACCTAATTAATAAATTTTGGTCTTTTGACAAGTCTGCAGGTTTTTTCGTGATTTTCGTAATAAGTTTCTTTACCTTATTCACATCCCCATAGGTTAAATAATAATCTAACTGCAATAATAAACGTGAATTTGCAGATAAGCAGATCTTGGCAACAGGTTCCTCAAGAAGCTTAAAATAATTTTTGCTATCGCCTTTCTTCTCGCATGCCAAAAGATTGGTAAAAAGTTTCTTTTTTAATTTTGATTCCGCTAACCAACTAAATAAAAAGGCCAAAATAAGAAATAAAATCATTAGTACAGATTTCATAATTTATCCCTTTAAAGCAAACCAACTGCTACTGCTAAAATCCCCAGTATAATTAATCCTATCAAGATTACAGTGCCATTAACCTTTTTCTGTAATAATCCATAGCAGCCAAAAGTTAATAATAATGGCAGTAAATTAGGCATCAGGGAGTCCAAAGTTTTTTGCAGACTGACTTTAGTTCCTCCAAACTTCATTATCAGTGGCACCTTAATAATCACCATTGAAGCAATCATTGCACCAACTACAACCAAACCAAGAATTTTCGCAGCTTCAGTTAATTTTTGCAAAGTTCCACTTTCACTTGTTTCTGCCAAAAATTTATTACCGCCCTCATAAGCTAATTTAAAGCCAAACCAGCGAAGTAATTCACTTGGGATAACATTAATTAAAAAGTAAAGAATTGGTCCTAAAATACTTCCTTTTACTGCAAGAGGTGCACCAACGCCAACACCAATTACCCTTAAAGTGCCCCAGAACATTGAATCACCTATTCCGGCTAGTGGGCCCATTAAGGCAGTTTTTACTGAATTAATTGAACTAGCATCAAAATCTTCTGAATTAGCATTTTGTTCTTCCATTGCTCAGCTAATACCTAAAAACATTGGCGAAGTTGATGTTGCACAGTTAAAGAATTCCAAGTGGCGCTTAAACCCCTTTTGCAGTTCTTCATCATTATCCCCATATAGTCTTTTCAAAACTGGAGTCATAGCCCATGCATATCCGAGGGACATTTGACGCTCATAATTGAAGGCACCTAAAAGTTGATAATGTCGCCACATAACACTCCGTAAATCTTTTTTTGTAAGTTGTTTCCTTTTATTATTTACGACTGAGTCTGCCATTATAACAAGTCCTCCTCACTTTGATCGTTAGGCTTAAATTGGTAATAAATATAAGCAATTATCAAACCAAAAACAGCTACTCCTATCATTGGTACTTTTAGAAAGGCTACAAGAGCAAATCCCAAGAAAAGAAATGGGGCGTATTTTTTATCGTAGGTTAATTGCATGAGCATTGCTATACCTAAAGCTGGTAGCAGATTGCCTGACTGTGCTAAACCATCTTTAATGACTGTCGGTATAGCTTGAACAATAATCTTAATAACTGGTGCCCCAACAAGATAGCCAATCATAATAGGAATGAATTTTGAGAAAAATACTACTACCGAAGCCGTCCACTGACCGATTGCAATACCTTTCCAATTTTTCTTTTCTATTTGTCTGTCAGCATAATGGGTAAAAATAGCATCAAAGCTATTGACAACTAGGCTAATCATTTGGGCAACTAGTGCTATCGGAATAGCAAGAGTTAATGTTGTCTGCCAACTTGCGCAGGTTTTAATAGCAAGTGCCGTTGCTAAAGCAGAACCAACAACTACGTCAGGAGGAGTAGTTGTTCCTATACCGACTAAACCCATCCAAACGAGTTCCAACCCTCCACCCAACATTAAACCGGTTTTCAAATCACCCATGACTAAACCGACTAATGGTGAAATAATTATTGGTCTGGCAAGCATGTGCTGTCCAAGAAGTAGGCTTTCCATGAACACCCCAGCGCCAACCAATGCTACTAAGAATGCTTGTAACATAACTTATCTCCTTTTTATTATTGATTAAAAGCCTTAGCAATCCCTGCAAAGTTGAGACTTTCTGCTGTGGGATTTACTTGAGCAAAGACTTCTACTCCTAAATTGTTTAGTTGACTTGCACAGTTAAACTCGTCTTTGGTCATTTTTACTTGTGGTAAAACAGATATTCCATCCTTGTAATGAATTCCAGCCGTTCCCACATTCACCTTGTCTATATCCTTAACACTTTGTTTCAGTGTTAAAGCGTCTTTAACATTAATAGTCACCACAAAAATTTTTTTATGCGCGTACTTTGGATTATTTAATATTTTTGCAGCAGATGACAAATCTTTAATTCCCAAAGTTACCCCTGCCGGTTTTGCCAGCTTCATTGTCATTTTTGTCATTGCATCATTTGCAGCATGATCATTAGCAACCAACAAAATATCTGGATGTAACTGATTGGTCCATGAAACTGCAACCAATCCGTGAACTAAACGATCATCTGCTCTTAAAAGACTGATCATTACAAATCATCCCCTTTTAACCAATCATTCATAAATACAATTTGTGAGCGCGCTTGTTCTACTGCCGCACGTATTTTTTCGTCTGTGAGAACTTCATCGGAACTTAACACAAGTTCTAAAACTAAAGACAAATTAATTCCACTAATAACGTTACAGTTATAAAGTTTGCAGATTCTTTATTAACACTCCCTCCAGGCAAATCAGTTAAAATAATTACTTGTTCATCTTCAAATTCATTTAATAGTTTTTCTAATTGTTCAACAAAATTATTTTTTTCTTTTGTATAGGCATTTATATAATGGATATTTTTAACTTCGGTATTAAAAAAGTTAATTGAGTGTTTATATCCATCTGCTAAATAGCTATGCGTTGCAATTATAAATTGGCTCATATATGCGCTTCCCTTCTTCCCAAAATGAAATTAAAATATTAGCGCTAACATTAAAACTAAGTTAATTTTATTACTGTATATACAACTTATCAAGATATTTTTTACTTATAAGTCATTTTAATCTATATTTTATAAGCACTTAAGCAATTAAAATTAACCTATATTAAAAGCTATTTATAATTGTCTATACATTTTGCAAAAGAAAAAGTTATTTGCTTAAAAACTGACTATTTAACTATAATATATAGTAAAGAAATGATTTTTATCAAAATATGAAGGACAAAAAATTGAAGGCTAAATATCAAAAAATTGAAGATTTTTTTATCAAAAAAATAAATAGTGGCTCTCTAAAAGCTGGCGACAGATTGCCACCGGAAGTAAAAATTAGTCAGCAAAATGGTTTTAGCAGGATGACTGTAAACAAGGCTCTTAAAGACCTGGAAAAGCAAGGTTATGTAACCAGAATTGCTGGCAGGGGAACTTTCGTAAAAGAAAAAAGTATTGTGAGGTCGCTAAACGAAACTGTTAGTTTCAGTGATATTATCAAACGCCAACGTATGACTCCGGGCTCAACGCTGCTTTCATATAATTTACTAGAATCCAATGCCGTTCCAACATATGTCAGTTTTCCTAATTCCTCAATTATGCCAAGTAAATTTCATTATTTAAAAAGACTTAGAACAGGTAATAACCAGCCTATAGCAATTAATGAAGAATATTTAAATTTTGATATAATGCAAAATATTGATTTGGCTCTTTTGAACAAATCTTTATACCAATATTTGAAAAAATGTAAGTTACCACTAATTGAGAATTACGCTGAAATTAACGCAGTTAGAGCAACAAAAGAGCAAAAAAGCCTATTACATTTAAGTGTTGACTTTCTTTTAAAAACTTTAGCTAACGTTGATACAGTTTCAATATCTGGTAAGCGGGTTCCTCTAGGAGTATTTGTTTCATACTATAACCCTGATTTATATACATATAGATTTAATAGCTCAAACAATTAAAAGCCTTATCTCGCTTTTTAAAACGAAATAAGGCTTTTTTAACAACACACAAGTTGTTCATTGTCTAACTTATTGACACAATACTTTTTCCAATCATGATATAATAAATTTTGCATTATAAAGAAGTAATTTTTTTAATAATTTATCAACACATCACATCTATATCAAAATAAATTTGATAAAATTACTTTAAATATAACTAAATGTTTTCAATTAATTCCGAATTAATCTATCTAAGGAGTGGCTATCTTGTCGGCTATAAGGAAAGAAGAATTGATAGCTAAAGATATTCAATACCAAATTGAACGAGGCTTCATTAAATATGAACAAAAATTGACTGAACGTACTACAGCCAAAAATTATTCAGTATCTCGTGGAACTGCCAGAATGGCGCTAAAAAGACTGGAAAAGCAGGGGCTGATCTCTCGCAAACCGGCAGCAGGTTACTTTGTTAACTACCGTAAACATGAGCCTCTTTTAAATTTGGTTAATTCTTTCTCAAATAAACTTGATTACCTTAATATTTCTCAACATGACACAAAATTTGAAATACTAAGGCACAAATTCATAGACACTGACAAGGAGCTTTCTGAAAAATTAAAAGTTTTATTAGGAACAAAGATCTTACTAGTAACTGTCAGATCAGTTGAAAAAGAATCAAACGGTTATGTAGTTTATCGAATCTTTTTACCAATCGAGAACAGTTTTTCAATGAGTAGTGAAGAATTAATCTTCAATAAAATTAAGGAAAAACTGCAAATGGCGCTAGATGCAGATGTTACGTTAAACTTCTGTTTTGCTGATAAACTAATTGCTAAAGCTCTTCACGTTAAAGTGCAGGTTCCTTTGCTATCTGTTGAAACAACATTTACCACTACAAGCAACCAAACTTGTTTGTTTATAGAGCAATATAGTGACGCCAAAAATACGGTAAGTATTATGCCATCTCAGATAATAAGTGAAAAACTTGGTACATTTAATGAATAAAATATCTTATAAAGCTCCTTTATACGAACAAATTGAACACGTCTTATACGAAAAAATTAGAACTCAAGAATATTTACCAGGTCAAAAAATACCTAGTGAGCGTGAACTGGCAGAACACTACAAAATAAGCAGAACAACTACAAAGCGTGCTATCAATTCCTTAGTTGAACACGGGTTATTAGTGAGGAAATTGGGGAAAGGAACTTTTGTTGTCAGTGGTATTGACCAGCGCTTTAATATTTCATTCGACAGTTCCCGTTCCCTGACTAATTCAATGTCTCTTAAAGGAATTATTATCACAAACAAACAAATTAAATTTTTTACTGATATTGATTCAAAATTTCTAAGGCAAAAATTAGCTCTTAAAGAAACTGAACCCGTTTATGGCGTTCAACGATTAAAGCTACATTGTGGCAAACCTTTTGCACTTGAAAACTCGTATGTTCCGGGAAAATTTTTCCCTAACTTTTATCAAATTGATTTTAATAATATCGGTTTATATGATTATATTGAAAGCATGGGCCACGTTTTAAAGGCACATCAAACATATCAACAACTCGAAACCTTAATGCCTGAAGAAGCAAAATTATTACAAATTAGTACCAACTCATTTGTTTTCAAATCTTGCTATTCAACCGCTGATCAAAATCAAGATATTATTGAATACACTGAAAGCTACGTCATAGCAAGCGAAGGTTCAATCCGTTATCACGTAAATCTCAGCGATTAAACTTTATATTTTTTTGAAATGGCAAATACCGGCCAAGAAAAAATAATTAAAGCAATTACTGCCATTAAAATACAAATTAAGAAGAGAAATTCATAATTGGTATTGTCAATAATCAATGCCCCAAATAAGGGACCTATTGCTTTGCCTAGAGCACTAAACATTTGAACTCTGCCTTGATAATAACCTGTTAAATTTTTGGGAGATTCAATGTCTACAAAGCTGGCAACCCCTGGAAAAAGCAATATCTCTCCCAAGGTCAATAGACACATTGAGGTCACATAGAGCCAATAGCCATCTTTAAACGGTAACAATAAAAATGCAAATGATGCCAGCAATAATAAAATACCCGTATTTAGTCTTCCTCTAATATGTTTTAATAATAACTCATCAAAATGAGTAACAACAGGTTGAAATAAAACAATCAAAATTGCGTTAAATGTCCATAAAAAACTATAATTTTTTACTTTAAAACCTTTTTCAACCATAAAAGTTGAAAGATTGCTCTGCCATTGTTCATAAATGAGCCAGCAAATTAAAACCATGACAAGAGCGCCTAAAATCTTTGGTGTTAATTTTCCCTTTCTTATTGCTTGATTTCTGTTCTCCATTGATTGGTTAAACTGAATATTATAATTTATAACAGCTACCACTAAAAACAATATTTGAATTATAGTTGCAATTGCAAATACATAGCCAATTCCCAAAGGCATAATATATCCGACAGTGAGCGTTCCAAAAACTAAGCCAAAGTTTGACGCAAAGTATAAGATGTTAAATACATAACTGGAACGATGATTCCCCACTCTAGTTGCCAGAGAATTTTCACAAGTTATCGAAATACCGTTTGCAAGACCAGATAAAATAAGTAACAGGGCATAAGAGGGCCAGGCGTGAAAAAAAATAAGTCCACCTAAAGCAAATATATTTAGAACTATTCCCAGTAAAATAGAGTAATAAGGGCTCCAGCTATCAAACAATTTACCACCAATCAAACTACCTAACATGGTTGCAAGTTGATTTAAGAATAATACAGATGCTGCAATTACCAAGCTTTTATGTAAAGTTTCATGTATATAAATTGTATTTAGAGGCCAAATAAAACTCATTGCAGTATTAGTGATTAGTACACCAAGAAGTAGCCATTTTAAAGAAATGGTCCGTCTTTTTTTTAACATTTTTTCACCTTGTTTTTTACTTAAAAGACAAAAAGAAATGAGTTTTTTTAATCTCATTTCTTTTTGATGACTCTTAAACTAATTAAGCTAAACTCCTAAAATGTTAAAGTAGGCTCCTGCTATACTTACGATTAAGACAATCAACATAATCAGCAATGGATTCATTTTCTTCTTAAGCATCCAGTACATGACGCCAAATAGCGCTAAGACACCTAGTCCAGGTGCAATACCATCCAGTAGTCCTTGGATCGTTTGGGCGCCCTTACTGGAACCTATTTTAGTAATAAAGTTAATTTTTGACATGCTCATCGTCATGCCACCAACAACCATGATTCCCATGATTGAAGCATATTCCATAACTTTATCCATAATACCGGACTTCTTTAGTTTATCAATCACGTTTGAACCAAGACCGTATCCTAAAAAAGTCATAACATATCTGATTATAAAATGTGGCACATCAAAAATTATTAAGAAAAGTAACGGCCCCAATATATTTCCCTGCATTGCCAAAGAAGTACCAACACCAGTAGCCAAAATTCTTAAAGTACCCCAGAAGAAGGCGTCGCCTACACCAGACAGAGGTCCCATCATAGCAAGCTTAACGGCCGAAATTGATTGCGTATCAAAATCCGGATCACTGGCATTTTGCTCTTCCATAGCTGTAGCAATGCCTTCTGGTAAAGTAATAATATACGGTGTAACATTATAAACTTCTAGACTCCGCGTCAATGCAGCTGATAAATCTTCTTTTTTAGGATAAAGTTTCTTTAAGATTGGAATCATAGCAAAGGTATAGCCAACATTCATCATTCTTTCGTAATTCCACAAATGTTCTGTGGGAATACTGCGCCAAAATACTTTTTGTAGATCCTTTTTAGTTATTTTACCTTTATATTCAGGCTGTATTTTAAAACTCATCGAAACCATCTCCTTGTTCTTCTGTTGCTTGTCCCGCTGCAGTTTCCGTAGCTGTATCTTGACCTTTCTTATCATCTTTTCTCTCAACAAAGATGTACATCACAATGATGATTAAAGCAGCAAATAAAGCTACACCTGTTGTTGATAAGTTGCCGTAAGCAACCATGAAGAAGCCAATGAAAAAGAAAACAGCAACTTTCTTGTTCATTATCATTTGTGCTAACATGGCAAATCCTAATGCTGGCAGTAAGCCTGAAGCAATAGTCATCCCCGTAGAGATAAATTTAGGCATATTGCTGAGTAAAGTGGTGACTGCATGTTGACCGAAGTAAAATGCTGTTGGCACAATAACTAAGCCTGGTAACTTACCAGCATAACCACCAATAATCATATTACGTGCAATTGCTTTAGTATCTCCATCCTGTGCATTTTTATCAATTCTGTGAACAAAGATCAATTTAAGTGGCTGACCAATTGCAGTTTCTAAAGCCAATACTATAGTAGCAATTGGAATTCCCAGTGTTAAAGCTGCTGCTGAATCTGCATGTGCTTGAATTGCCAAAGCAGTTCCTAAAATAGTTCCAGAAACCATGTCAGGCGGAATATAAGCACCAATTGAAACTGAACCTACCATGGCCAGTTCCATGGCACCGCCCATAATGATACCGTCTTTTAAATCACCCAATACAAGTCCTGTTAACATACCCATAACTAATGGACGTTGAATTAAACTCGTACCAGTAAAAGCATCACTATAACCAATTAAAGCCACGATGAAAATCAAAAATGTTTTTAAAATCATTTAGAACATCTCCTTTACCGCTCTAAATTACGTTTTTAGCCTCAATCTTATTTTCTGTAGGTACCATTTGTATAAAGACATCAACCCCCTCATCAATTAATTCTTTAATTGTTCTTTTTTCGTCTTCATTAATATAAATACTCTTGCTAATCTTTTGTTTGCCTTCACCAAATGAGATATTGCCTAAATTAACTGATTTAATATCAAATTCACGAGCTAACTTGGCCGCTATTTCAACAGTTTCACAAATAATGAATAAACTGTAGCGATCAGTTTTGCCACTCTTGATAACATCAATTGCACCTTGTGTGTCTTTTACTACTACCTTGACACCACTGGGCTTAGCCAAAGCAAGCATTTGCAATCTTAACTTGTCATTTTTTAAGGTGTCACTAACCAGTAAAAGCGCATCAGCTCCAAGAGTTCCTGTCCACGACACAGCAACCTGTCCGTGCAATAGACGGTAATCAACCCTGATCATTTTAATCATTTAAAACATCCCCTTAAAAATCATCACTTAAACCATTCGTCTGTTTAGTGAGTGTTTGATTTACATACTGAATTCCATTTTTTGCTTCTGCAATTGTTTTTTGTATTGTTTCATCCAAGGTTTTCTCATTTGACAATAATAGTTGCACTATCATTGGTAAATTTACTCCAGATATGATATGCAGATTTTGGTATTGACCTAGCATTTTCCCTAATGCTGTATTGACACTACCGCCAAGGATATCTGTTAGAACAACAACAGGCTCAGAAGAATGTTTTGCTAAAAACTTAGCAATCATTTTTTGATAATCTAAATGTTCATCAGTATAAGCTGCTATAGCATGTAAATTTTTTTGCGGACCCATAATAAATTCCGCTGTCTTTTTCACGCCAACAGCCATTTCTTCATGCGTACATATTAAAACTTGAACCATTTTTACCTCTTGTCATTTTGACTATAATTTTTAGTAGTAATTGCGTTCATAAATTTTTCCGCTAATGGATGAGAATTTTCTGTATTCAATGCGGGCATCATAGAAGCAACAATAACTTGGAAAAATGGTATTACAGCCAGAGAACATAGATCTGTAATCAACGGCTTGGTAATATTAATAATGTTTTGCTCTTTTGGTTCATTGCCAAACGTGATCAAGTATCTTCTTGAAGTCACTAAAGCTAGTTCATCATAAATACTAGAAATTCTTGAACTATGCTGTAGATTATCAATTAAGAATACCGTAAATCTTGGGTTCAACTGAATATCCGGGCCGTGCATAAATTCTTCAACTTCATAGTGCATCGTTGGAATTTTCAAGGTTTCTTGGAATTTGAGAGCAGCTTCCCTGGCAACGCCCAGGTTCATGTTATTACCGCAAATAAAGGTTGGACCCATTTCAGCAAGTTCCAGAAAATGCTCATTGACAAAATCGACTCCTTTATCTATTGTGCCAGACATAACATTAGCTAATTGGATAAATTCATCATCAGAGTCATGTTTACGATTACCTTTAATAGCAACTTCATTTGCAAAAAGAGCTAAATAAAGAATTAAAGTAGACAAACCGATGGTCACATAACCAACCGTTTCTACACCTACGCCGTAATCAATCACATAATCAGCATTACCAGCAGCTAGACTATGAACATTACCTGTTAATAAAATAGTTTGGTGGCTTAACTCTTTCAAATAAGTCATCGCATGTAGAATATTGGTAGAAGCCCCACTTTGAGATATAAAGAATACGAATGTTTTGTTGAAATCTATTGGTCCTATCAGTTCAAACAATTCAGGGGTTATTACCAATACGGGGCATCCTAAGCGTTTAACCATATAAGGTTGTGCCATTTTCGCAGCATTCATAGACGATCCAGACGCTACTATGATAACGCTTACAAAATTTTGATCACAAAAAAGCTTTACTAATAGTGTGACTAAACTTTTTTTATCATTAATGTTTTCTTTAACTTTTTGCGGTGACGCTTTAACATAATCAAGCATTTCCATCATATTCACTTCCAAACTAAAAATTTGAATAAAAAGCGGGATACACAAGTATCCCGTCTTTTTATCATACTAATATTCGAATTGACGATAATATCTTCTGTAGTTTTTATTATGCTTTGTATAAACTTGGTAGTGATTTGTTAATCTGTCTGTTAACAGAGAGTTAACAATCCACGGAATAACCAAATGTCTAAACTTATCATCAACACTTAAACTATATTCTTTTGTATCAATTACGTAATGCTCGGCGCCAATTTTTTCGCAGAAACGTTGTACACGAACATCTTGCTTTCTGAATTCATCTTCACCTTCGACAATGAAAACTGGTACACCCTTCTCAACTAATTCAAGAGTACCATGGAAGAATTTTGCACTGGTAATTGGGCGCGTTCTTACCCATTGCATTTCTTCAAGCAGACATTCAGCGAATAATTCGGTTTCACCCCACAGAGCTCCTGAACCGGTGAAAATAGTGTAAGGAGCCTTGTAACATTTATGAGCAATCTCATCAGCTTTTGGTTCGAATTTCTTTCTGATGTCCAGCAAGTCCTTAAAGACATTTTTCAGTTGATCAGCAAACTGAGGGTAGTCTGGAAAATCACCATGTTTATAAAGCAAGCTGTAAATTAACATAGCTTCTGCCATATAGTAGTTTTGTCCAGAACCTGTTGAGCCATTTACTTCGATCACAGTTGGTGCCATTCCACCTAATTCGCCGCTCTTTTTAGTAAATGCAATTAGTCTAATATTATCTTTTATTAACCACTGTGCAGCTTCGATAATCTCTGGAGTATTACCACTGTCACTTGCAGTAATAACAATTGTATCTTTGGTCAAATCACGTGGATGGACTGCATTTAAGTCGGCAGCATTAATCACTTTAACTGCTAAGTCTGACATCCTATTAGCTGCATATGCAAACTGGTACAATTCAAACTCGGTTCCACCTATTCCCATCAGATAGATATTTTTATATCCTTCTTGGGTTAGCTTGTCAGCCAGCTCTTCAATTTCTGACCTCTTGGAATAGACCATTTCACCATCTTTTAGATAGTCTTCTGGGTTAAAATTAATTAGTTCTACTTTTTCTGTTTCCATTTTTTACCTCCCAAGTAAAAAAACAAGATAAACAAAATTGGATATTTAATAAGTCCTATTTCACTTATAAGTGAACCAGTTTTTAGAAATAAATCAACACTTTTTTAAAATCGCTTTCATTTATTTTTGTAGAAATAAAAAACTAATTCAAAATTAGCTTTGAATTAGTCTTCTACTTATTAATTTCTTCTCTCAATCTTTAACTTTCACTTTTTGCTTTAACATTTTTAACTAAATGAATTTCTCTATCAAATAGGCTTTTCATTTGTTCACTAAAGTTGTGTGCAATGAAGATTACCGTAGCAGGAGTTGAAGTAACCTCGCGCAATATTTGCATTGTTGCTTTTTGGTCAATGGCACTAGTTCCTTCATCTATTAAAATGATCTCGCTCTGGTGAACTAAGGCACGTACCAGCACAATTTTTTGTCTTTGCCCTCCCGAAATATTTAGCTTATTGAGGTCAATTTTTTGATTTAGTCCATTATCAAATTTAGCAATGTCACCAGCTAACTCTACTTTATTTACAAGTTGTGGTAAAGCACTCTTAAGTTTATCGGCAAACATTGTCATATTATCAGCTATGCTGACGGGGAAAAGTACCGGATCCTGCGGAATATAGCCAATTTTACTCATATCTGGATTAATCCTTGAGCCATCTTTATCTTTAAATATGATTTGTCCAGAACTTGGTTTAATCTGTCCCAAGATGAGTTTAAACAACGTTGACTTACCAGCTCCGGAGTCTCCGGTTAATAATATCTTTTCTCCAGGTTTCACGTCCATATCTGGGAACGTTAAACTTTCACCATTAGGAAATTGCAAACTAAGATCATGGGTACTAAGTGATGCTGGAGTTGCTACTTGTTCAGCTTGCTCTTTTTTAACTGGCGCAGCCGTTTGGGCAATCTCCTGATTTAAAGTTTTAGATCCCTTTATTTGGCCATAGCGACTAACTATGATTTGAATACTTTGCCTCAAGTAGAAATTACAATTGCCTACTCCAGTGATTGCACCAAATGCTACTAAGTTAACTTGGAACAAATAACCCGCTTGTAAGAATAAAATTAATGAAAAAGAAACTGATACCAATCCGTTAATTATACTTAGTAATTGCGTAATCCCATTTTGCTTGACATAAGAATCTTCTAGCTCTTTGGCTGCATCATCAGTTACTTTAAATAGTTTTCCTCCGGCAAAATACCGTTGTAGTTCTTCAAGGCCATTAAGCCACTTTTCTAAGCAATCGAGATATTGATTATTACTCTTTGAAATCTTGGTCATTGAATTTTGTAGTGGCTTTTCTAATAGTTTTGGTAATGATAATGAAATAGTCACCATCAAAATAATAGTGAGAAGTAAACTCCAGTGTAATGAAATAAGCAGAACAACTACAGATTCTAAATTGATAACACCACCAATTAGACTAAAAATTGGTGCAAAATAATTTTCTTGGCTCTGATTCAGGTCATTTGTTAATCGATTTTGAATCTGAGCAACAGAATGCTCTTTTTGATTCGCATAAAAGTGAGATACAGATCTTTTTCTGATATGAAAATTAAATTCCTCTTGTTGCTTTGATAAAAGGAAAGTATTTAGTCCTTGTATTAAATATGAAGATAGGAAAACCACAAAGGAAATGACTATTATAAGTAAAAACTGGTGTAATTTACGTTGCTGAATTGCTGTGGTTAAAAGCATAGTTATTTGCGTAGTTACAATTGGTAAAGCCCACTCTAAAACGGTAGTCAAAATTAGTATCATGAAGCGTAAAGGGTTTTGCCTATAAAAGTCCTTAATTGTCATAATATCTTACCTCCTTTTTATTGCCTTATGTTTTCGTTAAGTGAATTTCTCTGTCAAACATTTCTTTCATCTGATCATTAAAGTTGTGTGCAATAAAAATTACTGTAGCAGAACTCGATGTGATTTCCCGCAAAATTTGCATTGTCGCTTTCTGGTCAATAGCACTGGTTCCTTCATCAATCAAAAAAATTTCACTTTGATGGACTAAAGCTCGCACTAGAACAATCTTTTGTCTTTGACCACCAGAAATATTCAATTTGTTTAAATCGATTTTTTGTTCTAAGCCATCATCAAATTTGGCAATATCGCCAGCAAGTTGAACTTTTTTAACTAATTGTGGCAGTGACTTTTTTAATTTATCGGAAAACATCGTCATATTATCAGCTATGCTGACGGGGAAAAGTACCGGATCCTGCGGAATATAGCCAATTTTACTCATATCTGGATTAATCCTTGAGCCATCTTTATCTTTAAATATGATTTGTCCAGAACTTGGTTTAATCTGTCCCAAGATGAGTTTAAACAACGTTGACTTACCAGCTCCGGAGTCTCCGGTTAATAATATCTTTTCTCCAGGTTTCACGTCCATATCTGGGAACGTTAAACTTTCACCATTGGGAAACTGTAAACTAAGATTAGATGTGCTAATCGCTGCTGGAGTCACAATTTTTTCAGTTTGAATTTTTCTTACTGGTTTTGCGGTTTTAACAATTTCTTTATTTAGAGATGCCGTTGCCTTCATTTGCCCATAAGAAGTTACTATAAATTTAATTCCTTGTTTCAAGTAGCTTAAGCAATTACCTACTGCGGTAATGACGCCAAACACTACTAATTTTTGCTGAAACAAATATCCGGCTAATAAAAATAAAATCAGTGAAAAAACCACAGACACTAAGCCGTTGATAACAGTTAATAATTGCATGACACCATTTTGCTTAACATTGGCATCTTCTAATTCTTTAGCTGCGCTACCTGTTACCCTAAATAGTTTTGCCCCACTAAAATAACGCTGTATTTCTGCAAGTCCATTAAGCCATTTTTCCAGACAATCGAGATATTTTTGGTTACTTTGAGAAATTCGAAGCATTGACTTTTGCAAGGGTTTCTCTAACAGCTTGGGTAAAAGTAAAGAGATTACCACCATTATTACAATAGTAACAAGCAAACTCCAATGCAATAAAATCAATAATATAACAGCAGAAACTATGATGACTACTCCGCCAATTAAACTAAAAAAAGGAGTAATATAATTTTGCTGACTTTGGACTACATCATTTGTTAGCCGATTTTGAACTTGTGCCACTGTGTGATCTTTTTGATCTTCATAACAGTGATTAACAGTTTTCGCTCTGATGGCGATATTATACTGTTCTTCCTGACAAGACAAAAGGTAGTTTGTCAGACCTTGCATTAAATAATCTGCCATTACACATACAAAACTACATAAAATAGTAATTAAAAAAATTTTAAAATTGCCCTTTTGAATTGCCGTAGTTTCTATAATACTGAATACTGTGCCAATAATTAGCAGAGCATAGAAACTAATATTGATTAATAGTAAAACAATAAACCGCAAAGGATTGGTCTTGTAAAATTCTTTAATTGTCATTTTTACTATCCAGCTTTTTGTTTGATTTTAAATGGATCTGATAATCAAACATACCTTTTAGTTCAGGACTAAAGTTATGTGCAATCATCAAAACTGTTTTATCAGTATCGAGCAAGTTACCAATAATTTCACTGGTAGTTTTACTGTCAATTGCGCTAGTTGCCTCATCAAGTAACAGAAATGGTTCTTCATGAATTTCAGCTCTGGCCAAAACCACTTTTTGTCTTTGCCCACCTGATAAATTGCCTTGATCTAAATCAACTGTTGTATTAACTTGTTTTGGAAACTTGGCTAAATCCGGCACTAACTGAACTCTTTGTGTAACTTCTTTTAGTTTGCCAGTCAATTTGCGGTTAAACATTGTAATATTATTAGCAATAGTATCAGGAAAAAGCGTTGCATCCTGAGCTACGTAACCTAGTTGAGCTTTTCGAGGTGATATTTTGGTTCCATCTTTAGCAGTAAAGAATACTTCACCTGTTTCAGGCTTAAGTTGTCCCAATAAAACTTTGAATAAAGTCGATTTACCTGTACCTGAATCACCTGAAAGTAAGACTTTATCGCCTTTATTAATAGTAAAATCAGGATAGGATATACTTTCACCATTTTGATATTGCACCTTCAAATTATGACATTCAACGCCATAAACTTTAGTGCCTTGCTTCTTCCCAGGTATTGGCTTTGTCAATTGAGCAATTTCCTGACGCAATTTTTTTGTAGATCTCATCTGCGTCATTGCGCTAATAACTGACCAGAGACCATTAAAAATTGTCGAAGCAAAGCTGCCCGCTATGAACCAATCACCTAAGGTGATAATATGTGCAAAAAATAGCAGCCCACTCCACAAGCTTGCACCAATTTGACCAATAGCATTACCCAAGCCATTAATACTAATAGAAATTCCTTGGATTTTTCTTCTATTAACATTGGCTGCTGCCAGTTTTATGCTATCTTGACCAAGTGCTCTGTCCAAGCGAGCACCTGCACTATAACGACGCAATTCACTCAAACCAGAAAACCAATTTTCAATTGTATTTAAAAATTCGGCATTTTTCTTTGACGCTTCAGCTGTTGAGCTCGACAACTTTTTAGTCATTACTTTTGGTAATGTCAGCACAATGACAGCTGCTATGGCAACGAATAAAATTAATGACCAGTGAAGTGTAAGCAATGTACCTATTGCCATAATTATACTTAACAAATTAGTCCAGACCTGTATCCAGGGAGTGGCGTAATCATCAGTTAAAATTTTGAGATTGTTGTTCAAATGGTTTTGAATATTTGAAACTTTATAAGTATTTGACTGATAATAATGGCGCAGGAGTTCTGCACGAATATTATGCAAGCATTCTTGAGTTTGTTTATTAAACAGAAAAGTTCCTAATGGTAAAAGCAAAACGGAAAAGATTGATATGACAAAATCAACAACCAGCCAAAACACAAATCTGTCCCAATGCCCCTTCGTTAAATCATTAATTGCATATTTAAAAAGATATGTTCCTAGTGTTCCACAAATGGCATAACCTAAGAAAATAATTAGAATAAATACACTACGGGGAATATTAGTTTTCAAAAGTTCTTTCAGTGACATTACCCTTTATCCTTTCATCTTTTGTATGTTTTTATTAAACTTTAATTTTATTTCAAAAGCAATTGAATTTTACTAAGAGGTCAATAAAGCAGACTAAGTGGTAATTCTGTCAAAATAAAAGATCTGCCTTATTCAAGCAGATCTTCTATCCTTTTCAACTTATTAATGTTTATCTTTTTCATAGCGGGTGTTAAACAATGGACTAAGAGGCTCATGTTTTTGAATGCATTTAATTGCATCCCCAATAAGCGGACCCACCGAAACTAGAAGAGTTTTTTCCAATTTCTTTTCTACTGGTTGATTAATAGAGTCAGTTAGTACCAAATTTTTAATCGGGGAATCATTTAACCTTTGAATAGCGGGACCTGATAAAACCGCATGTGTAGCACTGGCATAAACTTCGGTAGCTCCAGCATCTATCAAAGCCTGAGCAGCAAGTGTGATAGTTCCAGCTGTATCAATCATATCATCAATGATAATCGCACGCTTACCCTTCACATTACCAATGATATTCATTACTTCTGAAACATTTGCCCGCGGACGGCGCTTATCGACGATTGCAATAGGTGTCTTTAAAAATTCAGCTAATTTGCGGGCACGGGTTACACCACCGTGATCAGGTGAAACCACTACAGCATTTTCATGCAATTTGTTTCTTAAAAAGTAATCAGCAAGTAATGGCGCACCCATTAAGTTATCAACCGGAATGTCAAAGAATCCTTGAATTTGTGGTGCATGTAAATCAAGAGATAAAACTCTAGTTGCTCCCGCTTCTTGCAACATATCAGCTACTAGTTTAGCAGTAATTGGTTCACGGGGTCTCGTTTTGCGATCTTGACGAGCATAGCCATAGTAAGGAATTACGATATTAATCGTTTGTGCACTAGCCCGGCGAACCGCATCAATCATGATCAACAGCTCCATTAGGTTGTCATTCACCGGCACACTGGTTGATTGTATCAAATATACATCTTTGCCCCGCACTGATTCATCAATGTTTATTTGAATTTCGCCATCACTAAAGCGTTGAACACTGGACCTACTTAAGGGCACCCCAACTCGCTCCGCAATTTTTTGGGCCAGCGGAACATTTGAATTAAGGGCAAACAACATCATATTGTCTTTATAAGACATAATTTCCTCCGTATTAAAATTGTTAACAACTTATTATTTTACCAAAAGTTGTCCGAAAAAGTTACTTCCTATATTATTATTCAACTTTAGTTGGTGACATTCAAGCCCTGAATACTAGATTAAACCGTAAAATAGGACTTTCTAACAAAATAATTCATAATTTATCAAAGAAAAACCTTTCAGTTGGTTTAAATTCTATCTGAAAGGTTAGCTAAAATTATTTGCAGCCAAACATTTTATTCTCCCTGTAATACATGACTAACATTGCCATGATATCTTGTGAGCAACTTGCCAGCTCCATTTTTATCTTTTTTAGTTTTTGCCATTATTATGGCTAGGTCAACTTTGTTATCGGCTTGTTTTAAGTAAACTAAAGCCTCCTCAGTGGTAACGCTTGTAGTCTCACTTATAATGCGACATGCACGATCAACTAACTTCGCATTAGTCGGTTGCACATCAATCATCACATTTTGGTAAACTTTACCTTGTTTGATCATTACACCGGTTGAAATCATGTTCAAAATCATTTTTTGTGCTGTACCGGCTTTCATGCGTGTTGAACCTGTGACCACCTCAGGTCCAACTACTGCCTCTATCGCAATCTTGGCTGTTTGACCAATGACAGAGTTAGGCACGCAAGCTATTGCAATGGTTAAGGCACCTTTTTTCTTGGCATATTGTAGTCCGCCAACAACATAAGGTGTCCTACCACTAGCAGCTAATCCAATAACCACGTCATTAGCAGTTATTTTTATTTTGTTTAAATCAGTGCTGCCCAGTACAGCAGAATCTTCCGCTCCTTCTACGGCAGAAAACATTGCACCTTTACCACCAGCAATTAAGCCAACTGCCCTCTCGGGTTTAATACCATACGTAGGCACTAATTCTGTAGCGTCTAGCACGCCTAAACGGCCACTGGTGCCAGCACCCATATATACTAAACGGCCACCCAGTGCATATCTTTTTGCGGCTTCATCAATCGCAAGTGCAATTTGTTTTTCTTCAAGTGCAACAGCTTGAGCTACCTTTTGATCTTCTGCATTAATCGTCTTTACCATATTAAGTGTGGACATGGTATCAATGTGAGTCGTAGCAGGATTACGAGTTTCGGTCACTAAATTTTTTATTTCCATATTATTCCTAACTTATTTTTTAATTGACATAGTTAAATCTTATTCTGGAAATAGTTCATTAATTCGGTTTTGATCAACACCAAAGAACCAAGTACAAATGAAACCACCTAAATATGCGATTAACATGGCAATCACAAATTGTAACTGTTGTCCTGGTTGAATTATTAGTAAACCAAAAATTCCTGAAACACCCTGAGAAACAGTACCTAAATGAAAGAGTGAAGCTGCTATACCGCCAAAGCCGGCACCCAAACACGCAGTAATAAACGACCTGCCTAATGGAAGTGTGACAGCGTACATTAAAGGTTCGCCAACACCTAAAATCGCAACTGGAATTGAACTCATGACCAGTTTCTTAAACCTTTTATTCTTACTCTTGAAGTATAAAGCAAGTCCAGCTCCAACTTGACCGCCACCGGCCATTGTTAAAATGGGTAATAAATAGTTAATTCCGTGAGTAGGTCCAGTAGGATCATTCAGCATAACATGGATGGGAGTTAGAGCTTGATGCAATCCTACAGAAACCAAACCTAAGAACGTTGAAGATAACAGATAACCACCTATCCAGCTTAATTTGGTATATAAGAAATCAAGGACTACATAAATAATATTTGTTAGCCAATTTCCGACAGGCTGCAAGAAAACTACTGAAATCAAGCAGCAAAAAATCAGTGTCAAAATCGGAGTGAAAAATGTATCGAATATATTAGGCATCCATGTTCTAATCCATCTTTCCGTCAGTGCGACAAATATACCCATAAATAAAGCGGTCAGTAAGCCACCGACACCCGTAACGTATGGTTTATTTGTGAAGGGCATAGAAATTGCAAGTGAAGCTAAAGGGAATGTTGGCAAACCTAGACTTAAACAGAAGATACCGCCAATACCACCAAGGATTGGACTACCTTTAAATTCTTTAGCAGCGTACATCCCTACAAAAACTGGTAAAAAGGCAAATAGACCCCAGCCAATTGTTTTAATAGCCATGTACCACCAGTCATTAGCAAATGCACTGCCAGTTTGGTAGTCAATAACATTGGTAATACCATTTACGAGCCCTGCGGCAATAATACCTGGTAAGAGCGGTACAAAGACATTAGCAATATGATGTAACCCTCTTTGGAGTGGTTTGTCATGCTTAGCCTTTTGGGCAGCTTTATTTTCCTGGGCCTGTTTTTTCACCTCAGCTAAATCACTGTTACTATCTTCAGTAGTGAGGTTGATATCAGCTAAATTAGCCATAATTTGAGCTACTTTCGTAACTTTTCCGGGTCCTAAAACAATTTGCAGCGTTTCTGATTGTACAACTCCTAAAACACCATCGATTTTTTTCAAAGCATCAATATTAACTAGTGAATTATCTTTGACAGTTAAGCGCAACCTTGTCATACAAGAAACAATTTCACTTATATTTGATTTACCACCGACTAATTCTAATATTTCTTGTGCTAAATCTTGATCAGATTTTTTTGTCATTTTGCTCACCTCACTAGTTCATTTCATCCAAAGCCCAATTATAGGCATTTGGTGCAGCTTTGGCCCAATAAGTCCAGTTGTGATTATCGCCACTGTCTTTGACATATTTAACGCTGATATTGTTACTTTGCAGTTTTTTCACAAAGCGGTTAACATCTTTTACTGGTACAGTAGTATCTGATGATGTGGTTTCGACAAAAAACTTGCTTTTGGCTGATTGATCACCAAGATAATTTGTCGGGAATAAAGACTGGTAAACTTTATCCGACCAGCTCTTTTTTCCATCAGTAAACGCGTGCATGCTCATTTTAATAGGATTAGTGTTAGGCAGGTTATACCACACTGAAGGTGAAATCAAAACTGCCTTACCAAACAAGTTAGGATATTTCAGGACAAATCTGGCTGCTCCATAGCCGCCCATTGAAATCCCACCAATTGCCGTGTGATCAGGATCTGTTTTAGTTTTATAAAGTTTATTAATTGTCGGCACCATGTCGTGAACGATGGCATCTTCCATTGGCAAGCCGTCTTTTTGATTAACGTAAAAACTGTTAAACCCATCTACAAAAACCACTATCATTTTCTTGTTCTTTCGGTGGACTAAACCATCCAAGATCTGTTGAGAATTAAACCTCTCAAGTAAGTTCCTGTGATTGCCGTTTACACCGTGCAACATGTATAAGACAGGATATTTTTTACTGCCATTAGGATCATAACCCGCTGGCAGATAGACATCATAATTCCAGTCCAAGTGCATTTTTTTGGAATACATCGTAGTAGTAACTACTTGACTCTGATTTGGCTTAACAGCAGGATTAGCTGCCTTCTTTTTACTGCCACAACCAGCTAAGAAGAAAACAATCGGAAGTAGCGTTAAAAACGCTAATCCGCATTTTTTAATTTTCATTTTCGACTCCTTTAATAAAGAAAATAATTTTAAGTGAATATTTTTATAACCTTCGATAAAATTTTTACTCAAAACAGTGTCAACACAAAGTAAGTATAGTATTAATTATACCAATTTTCAATATTATAAATTTATTATAAATATATTATCTAAATTTAAACTATTATTGTGCCATACCAATTTTATGATTAAAAGATTGCTTGACCTATTATTTTTGCTGGTAAAATCAAAGCATAGCTGCTAGCAGGATTTTTAATTTTACACAAATAACCCCTAGTCTTTTTTCAGCTCCACAAAATGAATTTTCTGGCCTGCACCGATTAGATTTAAAAGCGGTAAGTCTTGAGGCACCACTTGTCCTAAGACATTAACTTTCTTATCTGCTGGTAAATCACACTTAGTTATTTGTAATTCACCCTGATAACGCAGATATAATTTATTATCACAAGTAATGGTTCCCCTAGGACGTGAACTTACTTTTTTCTGTGGTTCTGTGTTAAAAAGTTGGCGGCTACGCCCCTCCGTCAACCTAATCACATCTCGTGCAACATCTGGACGATTGCTCCATTCATAATTGAACAATTCAGGCAAGTTCTCATCAACGTGAAGTATAATAGTCTGCTGTTTAATGTAGTTTTTAAAACAGTCAATCATATTCGTTGTTAAAGAACCGTCTCCAATAAAGACATGATCGCAACCAAGCTGTTTTAATTCCAATGCGGCAGCTAAAGGATTCTCACCCCTATGTTTTTCAAGAGTTGGCAGTCCAGCATGAATAGGTCCACGCAGAACATCATCGCCCGCAACAAACGCCATCGTTTCCAAATTCATTTGGTGTAACCACTTATTTTTTTGTTCCAACCAATTTTCATCTAAGCCAGTTTCCGGACGAGGATAAAAATTGTGCCAAGCTTGCAAATTTTCGAAGTTAGCACCGTGTTCTCGTAAAGCTGTTATGTCATCTTTATTTATAGTGCTGGCATTCAAAGCAATTGGCATTTTCTGCGAAAGTTTAGCTATAGTAGCTGCGGATACACCGTCATCTATTCTTAGTCCAGTTAATCCCAGACTTGCAACCTGCTTTTCGTTATCTAGTAAAATTCCTAATTTCTCTAGTCCCTCTTTAGAAACGTCAGCAATGATATCTGTTTCTAAATTTTGACACCACTTGGTTAATTCAGCTAATCTTTTCAAAACAATTTTTTGATCATCTTCTGGTATATGCAATGAAGTAAAAACAGTAGTCAATCCCGCATTACGCATTGCCAGCAGATAATTATAGTCATCAGCCGTAAAATCGCGGTTAAGATACATTGAAAAACCTAGCATAGTAATTTAATTCTCTTCCTTTATATGAAATCACTTACATGTACAATTATACTATTTTTTATTTAGAAAAATGCATATTAAAAAGCCATGAGCAAGTGCTCATGGCTTTAATAATTAAATTAACTTAGTTAGATTCTCGTAATATAAATGTACTCCAAGGCTCAATGTCTTTCAACAGATCCAAATCATCTGGACTGATGTGACCAACAAGATTACGTCTACCATCATTTGCAAATGGAGTTAAAACAATTTGTAATTCTCCCTTGTAGCGTGGATATTTATCATTGACAACAACTATATCTCCTCTTTCAAAAGAGGCTTTATCGTTATTATGTGCAGGAATATCTTCTTTAGCATAAACGACACGGGGTTGTGTATCACGCAACAAAAATTCCGAAGCATCACCGCGATACAAATGCGACTTTTTAAGACAAATTGTCTTCTCAATTGGCAAAATATCTTGTTCAAATTCAATTCCTAGAGCAGGAAATGAACTGTTAAAAGCTTTCGCAGCAGCAGCTAGTTCATCTTCACTAGCAAACGCGTTGCCAAAAATAATATCATTAATTTTTTTACTTAAGCGCAAATGTGTTACTTGACTAAAAATGTCTCTTTGACGATCGCTTTCCATTGTTGGTAAACCTTCATGAACAGGCCACGGACCGAATTGAGCATTTTTAGATGAAATAAACGCAGCAGTATGTAAACCATAGGCACGATACTTTTGTGAATATTCATTAAAAATCTTTTCACTTAATCCCGTGTATTCTTGAGGATAAAAGTTATGACAACCAATCAAATTATCAACTTCAGGGTCATAAGCCATAATACTATCCAAATAATTAGTACCACGACTCATATTAAGTTCTATTTTTAACCCATATTGATTATGAGTCATAGCGGCTTCTTCCATACCGCTGAAGCCCTCATCTAACCTTAAGCCCCAAACGCCTAAGTCATGGAAAAAGACTAAATCATTATAGTCAATTTTTAATTCTTTAAATAAAACGGGATTAATATCAACTACGGTTTTAAACCCTAAATCATTTGCATAAGCAACGTCTTTTTTTAACTTGGCAAGTAAATCTTCACCGCTGGCACTCTTTAATTGCAAGAGTGAAGAAAAAATTCTGCTGTAGCCATACTTGTGAGCTAAATCCATATATTCTTTATCCTGCTCAAATGTACTTTGTTCGGGATAAAGGGAAATACCTAACTGTTTCATAAAATTATTGCTCCTTAAACTTTATTAACTTTTTCAGGATCCATGTTATTAGATGCAATAACGAATGGTACATAGATTAGGAAGCCAACAACCATATTAACAATTTGTAAGATAACTGAACGCCAGTCAATCGTAGCGATTATTGCGTTAAGGAATGGCGGCATTGCCCAAGTAATCTGTACTGCAACCGGACTTACCCAGCCGAGACTCAGAACACCATAGGCAATTGATACCATAACTAATGGAGCAAGAATGAATGGAATAATGTAAATTGGGTTCAAAACAATTGGCATACCAAACATCATAGGCTCGTTAATGTTAAAGATTCCAGGTACTAGAGAAATTTTGGCAACGGCACGTTCATCTTCACGCTTTGAAAAGGCAAGAACAGCTAGGATAAGTAATAGTGTTGAACCTGCACCACCAATCCAAACATAAAGGTCGAAGTCGCTTCTAGTCCACATATATGGTAAAGCTTTTTGCATCTTGTGGGCATTAATATTAGCAATTAATGCTGTTGTCCAAATACTTTCAGTAACTGGAGCCAGAACATTGGTACCATGAATACCAAAGAACCAGAACAGTTGTACTAAGAACACAATTAATAGCAATGACCCATATCCTTGACCCATCTTCATTAATGGCTCTTGAATTGTTTGAGCAATCAAGTCAATAACTGTAGTGTTCTTCAAACTAAATAGATAATCAATAATACCGACAACGAACAAACCAGCAGTTGCTGGAATAATACCAGTAAAAGCGTTAGAAACTGCAGGTGGAACACTTGCTGGCATCTTAATAGTAATATGTCTCTTAACTAAAGCAATATAAACTGAAACTGAAATGGCACCCATAATCATTATGGTAAAGAAGCCGTAAGCACCAAAGTACTTATTAAAGTTAAACCAGCCCCAGGCACTAACATTTTTACCGACAACAGCTGTATCGGCATCAGTTAAAGTCTTTATATCACCTTTAGTAAGAGCATTTTTCAAATCAACTGAAAAGCTCTGAGGCAAACTCATAATAAATGTGCCTAGTGTAAGAAGACCACCCGCAATTGGTTCAACTTTATATTGCACACACATCTGATAACCAAAGGTAAAGGCAAACAGCAAACCCAAAATAGCAGTTGATCCTGTCCAGACCATTGCGTCGATACTGATCAGCCATTGCATTGAGTTAACAACACCCATCCAGCCTAGGTTGGTGGGAATGTCTCTAAAAATGGCATTCAATACACTAGCAACAGAACCAGCTAACATTATTGGCATTATCGAAATAAAGGCATCACGTAAAGCTACAAGCCAACGAATTGAACCAATCTTGGCTGCAACAGGTACTAGATGCTTGTTTAGCCAATTAATTATAGCATTCATAATATTTCCTCCTACTAATATTTCACTACAATTGTATTATAGCACATTAAATGGAAACGTTTTACTATAAATCAGTGAAAAATGTTGTGGCAGTAGGATTTTCAGCTTTGGTCTAAACCAAATCAGTCTTCAATTTCAATATATTTATAGCTTTTAAATCTAAATGGTATATACCATATTTTTCTAAAAAAATTTTTACTTTTTGTTTATGCAATAAAAAAAGAAATTATTAAATTTAAATTATTTCCAACGATGAGTTAAATATATTATGTTTACGAAATCATGGTTACACCTTGTCCTTGTATGGTCGGTATGTCTCATGTTTGGTTGAATATTCCACTATGCTTTTTATCTTGTTATCAGAAAAAGCTATTAAAGAAACACCGTCAAAACAATATTCCTGCTTTTCTTTAGCATCAAAAAACCAAGTAACTACAAATTTACCAGTAGTAGTTTGTTCGATTTGAGAAATATCCCATCTTAAAACTGTTTGCTCTTTAGACTTTGAATTGATATAGGCTTTTAATTCATTTAATCCCTCATAAGTGGCACCATAGCATTCACGATAATAGACATCTTGGTTAAACCAGCTATCAAGTTCAGAAAAATCTTTTTTCAGCCATGAATTAAAGTAATTTCTGATGGTTTGCTTGTTTGCTATAGTTTGTTCAGTTGTGTGCATCATTTTGCCTCCTGCCAGTTTTCATTTTGGCTTTTAGAATCTATCAATATTATAAGCTTAAAGTCAAACAGCTATATATAGTTTATTAGAGTAGAAAAAGCAATTCATCAAAGAATTGCTTTATAGCAAACTATTTGGGATAAATAAGTTTAATATTCTTTTGTTTAAAGTACTCTAACCATTCTACACTTGGTTTTTTATCTGTAATCACATTACTTAATTTTGAAGCATCAATCAAATGAACGAAACCTTTTTTATCAAACTTCGTTGAATCCACTAGCAAATAAACTTCACTTGCTTGTTTAATCATTATTTTTTTGATTATAGCTTCAGAATCAGTTGAGTCTGTTACCCCTTGCTCCATATCTAAACCTTTACAGCTAATTAAGGCTACATCGACATTATAGTTTTGCAAAGTCCGCTCAGCTATTGCACCATGAAAAGAAATACTGTGTCGATCTAATATTCCTCCTGAGCAAATAAAGTTTGCACTCCCGGTATATAGCTGCCTTGGAACCTCGGCGGAATTAGAAACTACAGTTAAATCAGAGTCACGTAAATATTTCACTGCATTAACAACAGTAGTGCTTGAATCAGCAAAAATGCTATTACAATTAACTAAAAGTGGTATCACTTGCAGAGCAATTTTATCCTTACCATCTTTATTCTTAGATAAACGCCGATAAAATGGAACTGCAAAATCAACCTTTGCTTCATTAAGTACCGCTCCTCCGTAAGTACGATTAATGAAGCCCTCAGATTCTAATTGGTTTAAATCTCTTCTAATAGTCTGATTGGTAACATTAAACTTATCACTTAATTCTGAAATATTCACAGTGTGATTGTTCATTAATTCTTTTTTTATAAGTTCTATTCGTTCCATATTAGTTCCCACTTCCGCCGTTCTATAAGACTATTCTAGCAAATGTTTAATTCATATAATATGAAATTGTTTCACATTTTTTAAAAAGACAAAATAAGACCAAGTTTTTCAACCTGGTCTATTTTATATAATTCCGACAATAAAATAAATTTTAAAATATAACTTAATAGTTTTCCAGCCTTAAGTCAGCTTTATTTTGAGAGCCCAGAACATGAATCTTATGAACTGCTTCATCTTTTATAGCTTCACGGACATACTTTTGAACTTCTAGATAAAGTTGGTCACTATGAGCGTTAGCAGCTTTCATTGCAGCAATACCTAGATCAGTATGAATGTTAACTTTACAAATTCCCATTGATACAGCTTTAGATACCTGTTCATCTGGTATTCCAGAAGCGCCGTGTAAAACCAATGGTACAGGAACTGCTTTAGCTACTTTTTCCAAAACCTCAAAATTAAGATGAGGAGTTGAAGTATAGACACCATGTACCTGACCAATTGCTACAGCTAATGAGTCACAATGAGTTTTATCCACAAATTCTTTAGCTACTGAAGGATCAGTATACTGATAACCTTCCATTGCTTTTTCATACTTATTAGGATCAGCTACGTGACCAAGTTCAGCTTCGACTCCAACATTTAATGGATGAAAGTAATCTACTACCTTTTTAGTTTCAGCAATATTTTCTTCAAATGGTAATTTCGAAGCATCCCTCATGACAGAATTCATTCCGTAATCATAGCCATTTTTTACAATATCAAAACTGCGACCGTGATCCCAGTGAGTTATTACAGGCAGTGTGGAATGTTTAGCCATTGAAACCATCATTCCAGCATATTCCTCAAATATTGTATTGTGAATAAAACCAGTACCAAAAGATATAATCACCGGAGAGTTTTCTTGTTCACTAGCATCCATGACACCTTCAAGCATTTCGACATTCCAAACGTTAAAATGTGGAATAGCAAAATGATGTTTCTGTGCAATTTTTTCCCAATATCTAATATCTGCTAACATACCAAATTATCTCCAATCTTAATCATCATAGTCATAATGAAATACTACTTTGATGGCCGATTTATCTGCCATAGCATCAAAGCCTTTTTGCCATTCCGATAGTCCAAATCTATGAGTAATCATTGATTCAACATCAATTTTGTGAGCTGCCAGCAGCTTAATTGTACGACGCCAAGTAGATGAACTGTATGCCTGGTGGCCCTTAATATCAATGTTCCATTCAGTAATACGATTGATTGGAAAATTAAATGGTTGGTAACCCATGCCGACACGTACGATCGTAGCATTTGGACGTACCATTTCAATTGCTTGATGTAATGCGACCATAGCACCTGAACATTCAATAACAGTGCCCAGATTGTCTTCTCCTATAATCTCTTTGCAGCGGCTTACAACATCTTCTTTAGAACCGTTAATACAATCTGTTGCACCTAATTTCTTAGCGACATCAAATCTATATTTTGTATCTGCATCAAGACCAACCATTACAATCTTCAATGCTCCCATTAACTTCGCAATTTGGACTGAAAATAATCCCAATGGTCCTGTACCAAATACGACTACATCATCACCAGGTTTTAAGCCAGATTGTTCTGCAACAGCTTTATATGCATTACTAATAGGATCAAGACAACTTGCTTCTTCATATTTGACACCATCAGGAATCTTCCACAAAGCGTGCTTGTGAATACGCAGTATTTCACCAGGAACTAAACAGTACTTGGTGTAGCCACCACCCCAATGATTATTATCTAAACCTAAATTGACCTTATGTGGACAAAGGAGAAAGTCACCATCATCACAGGCTGGACATACACCACAAACATGGCCTGTATTGTCAGAAACTACTTTGTCGCCTACTTTCCAATCTGTTACCTTGTCGCCAACTTTAACAATATCACCAGCAAATTCATGGCCACGAATAGAGTTAAATTCTTTTGAACCATTATCAACTTTATAGTGCTTCATATCCGCACCACAAATAGTGGCAGCTTTAATTTCTACTAAGACATCCTCTGGACCAACTTCTGGCACAGGAACATCAATCATCTTATAGCCACCGAATTCTTTACCATAACGAGCTAAAGCTTTCATTTTAATATCCTCTTTCTATTTTATTGAACCAATTTCTTCTACAGATTTTCCTCTTGTTTCAATACCAAAAATACCAATTATAATTGCCGTTATTAAACACGTGATTCCAAGTAATATGAATACTCCAGTAATGCCAACTGAATCAAGCAACTTGGCAACAATGAAAGGAACAATTATTCCACTAATCCTTCCTATGGCATTGCACAAGCCAGATCCCCTTAATTTGGCATAGGTTGGCCAAATTTCAGGGACATATACAGCAGAGGCATAACAAACAAACATATAAACAGAAATCATTAGGAAAAAGCCCAAAATCGAGATCATCAACATACTCCTTTGAAAAGAGTAAATATAGCCTAGTACGGCCATGAAACTCAAGAGACCGATTCCCATAACTTTGCGCGGTATTTTATCCATTATTAGCGTTGCAATAAAAATACCTACAGGTGCACCAAACATGTTCATAGTATTAAGAAAAACAGACTTCTTAAGATCTATTCCTTGAGCGAGGAACATAGTTGGTAACCAGTTTATTAAGGTATATTGCGTAACATTCATAGCAATTAAAGCAAATGAACCAAGTATTACTCTTTTAAGCAAATTTCCTTTAAAAAATTCCGTATAAGAAATATTTTGTTTTTCTTCTTCATTTTTTTCAGTCTTGTCTTTATGAATTTCAGGCAAAACACTATTAGTCTCTTTTGAAACCTCATTTTCAATATTGGTTAAAACTTTTTCTGCGTCAGCATAACGTCCCTTTGACTCTAACCATCTGGGGCTTTCGGGAAAAGCTTTCCACGCAATTAGAGAAATGAATGTTGAAAGTAACGCAGGAATTACAAATTGCAACCTCCAGTTCATTTCTGGAGCAACAATTTCTGTTAGTAGCATTGCTATCAATGAGCAAATAGGATATGACCAATTTCCCACAAATGAAATTCGGGATGACCAAGTACCTCTACTTCTTGATGGCATGTATTCCGTAAAACTGGCAAAAAGTATAGTTAATAGCGCTCCTAAAGCCAGTCCCATGAAAAACCTAACTACCATTAAGAAATTCATATTAGGAGAAACAGCTGCAACTAACATAGTAATTATGTGCATTACTTCAAAAAGCAAAAAAGTTTTTTTCCTGCCATATTTATCACCAATAGAGCCACCAATTAAAGCTCCAAAGAACATTCCGGCAGTGCTTAATGAAGTAAACAATGCAGTCTGACTGTTATTTGTCCAACCAATTACTTTTAATTGTGCAAGGACTAGCCCTCCTATTGCATTACTCCAGCAGGTTAATAGTGCAAAACCAACTATTGCAAAAATTTTCCAATGAAATTTACTAGTTGGCAATCTATCTAATCTTGCCCCGGCAAAGGGCGAATTGTCATTTTTCATGTTGACCTCCTTACAAGAAAGTCCTTACTATCGATCGAGTCATGACTCAACTATTATACTAAGCCGAAAATGTTAAAAGTCAATCTTTTTTATAATTTAAATTTTCTTTTGCAACATTATTTATGAAAAATTTACAACTATTATTGCTGATATAAAAGTATTTTTAATATTGTGAACAAAATAATTATTTTTTTATTTTTACATTTTATGTTCCAAATGAACATTAATGGGTGTATTATTATGTTAGCGATTTTAGAAATAGAAAAGGGGATTGACATGAAAGAACCAAAGCAATCAGAACAAGTTCTCGATAAACTGCCTTTTTCAAAATGGCATTTAGAAAACTTTTTCCTTTTAGGGTTTGGACTTCAAATAAACGGTGTTCTTAATTCTTCAGGAAATTCAATCTTAGCTGATTTAATTCATAAAGGTTGGTCTAATAACTATTTAAACGCAGCCTTTTCTTCTGCTATGATGATTGGCTTTTTTATCGGATCACTTATAGGTGGCTGGTTAGGCGATAAAATTGGCAGAAAAAAGTCAAATGAAATTTCCATTTTGACTTTTGCTGTGTTTTCTTTAGTTGCTGCACTTGTACCCAACATGTTCTTGCTGATTGTTAGCAGAGGCTTAATGGGAATAGGTATGGGAGCTGGAATAGAACTTGGATATGGTTCATTTACTGAATTATTGCCAGCCAAATTCAGGGGAAAATGGCAAGCCATGCTCTCTTGTTTCGGCAATTTTTCACCTTTAATTGCATCCCTGCTTTGCTTAATAGCTATTCCGACTATTGGATGGAGATTAGTTTTTATAATCTGTTCGGTTAGTGCTTTCATTATACTTTTCTTTTTCCACAAATTTTTCAAGGAATCGCCACACTGGTTATTACAAAACGGACATGAAGAGGAAGGAGAATGCTTACTTAACGAAATAATTAAAAGAGTAGAAAAAGAGCAAGGCCATAAAATTGATATCTCAGATAATGAAAATGACAGCAGAAAACTTAATTCAAGTCAAAAAGTTAAAATACCATTCAAGAATTTTTTCTTTGGCGCATTAGGGAGGCGAACATTAATTTGTTCCACTACTTTGATTGCAATGAACCTAGCGCTTTATACGATAAATAATTGGATACCCACTATTTTTGTCAAGAACGGTATCACAGTCACCAAGTCCCTTCTTATGACCACTATTATGATCGTTGCGGCACCTTTGGGAACTTATTTTTCAACATTCATTATTGAATTTTTACCCCGAAAGTTGTTCGGAGGAATTTTTATCATAGCTATTGCAATTTTAGGCTATATTTATGCACAACAAAGATCAGAAGCGAGTATTTTAATAATCGGCTTTATTATGATTTTTATCTTATATATTTACAATAGTTTTTCCTCTGCAGTGTATGCAACCGAACTTTGGCCTACACAAGTTAAAATGCGGGGCTTAGGTATTTCAAACGCTATTGGCAGATTTGTAGCTATTACATCTCCATATTTAATTGCCTGGATACTTACAGATTTTGGAGTAGTTGCTGTTTTTATCACTTTAGGAATTCTTTTAGGACTTTGCGCACTTATTATTATTTTATTTGGTATTGAAACCAGAAAGAAAACAATTAATGAAATTGATAGTTCCATTAATTTAGAAAGTAATAGAGAGGTTAATCATGCATAATACAAAAGCAATACTGGAAAAGCCAGGGAAAATGGTCATTAAAGATGCAGAAATTGAAGATCCTAAAGATAATGAAGTACAAATAAAAGTCTGTGATGTTAGTATTTGTGGCTCTGACATGCACGGCTTTACTGATGGACCTTATTTACCACCTGAAGATCCAAACCAAGAAATCGGTTTGGGTCATGAAACTGCCGGAATAATTTCTAAGATTGGAAAAAATGTTACTAACTTTAAAGTTGGTGATCGTGTAGCTATGGAACCTGGTGTTCCTGATGGCACCTGTGAATTTTGCAGATCAGGTCATTATAATGTCTGCCCTAATGTAGATTTCCTAGCAACTGCTCCTAACTATAAAGGTTCTTTAACAAACTATATTAATCATCCAGCCGAGTGGACCTATCATTTACCCGATAATATGAGTCTGGTTGAAGGAGCCATGACAGAGCCAGCTTCTGTGGCAATTCACGCTGCCGAGTCCGCTGGCAATTTAATTGGTAAGTCAGTCGTCATATTAGGTGCAGGAGCCGAAGGTTTACTTACGACAACGGCAGTCAAGATGGCAGGCGCCTCCACAGTTGTTGTAATAGACATTGTCGATAATCGCTTGGCAAAAGCCAAAGAACTTGGTGCAAATGCTACATTTAAAGGTGATAATCCAGATGTAGTTGATAAAATTAAAGCAGTAGTTGGAACCAATGGCGCTGATTTTGTATATGAATGTGCTGGTAGCAATGCGACTGCACAAATCGGCTTAAAGATTGTTAAGCATACTGGAACCTTCTTTATTCTGGGTACTATACCAGGAGCAACGCCAGTAGAATTTCTGAAAATTAACAGAGAAGTAACAATTCATACTCTATTTCGTTACCTCAACGATTATCCTAAAACTATCAAAATGATATCAAGTGGAAAATTCAATGTAATGTCAATTGTAGATAAATATTTCATGTATAAAGATATTCAAGAAGCATTTGAATTTGCTACAACACATAAAAGCGAATTTATCAAAGGCGTAGTAATAGTTGACAAATCTTATAAATAAGGTGAGTTATATGACGCAAGATGTAATTTGTGTGGGTACTGCTTTAGTTGACATACCACTATACCCTGTTAGCTCAGAAACATTAAATAAAGTATCTTTCCCGTTAAATGATATATCTATGAAAATAGGTGGAGATGCAATAAATGAGGCCATTGTCTTATCAAAACTAGGTAAAAAGGTTGCTCTAATCAGTGCTGTTGGTGATGACGGAGCTGGAAATTACATTAGGAAAATTGCTCAAAAAAATAAAGTTAATATTTCTTCTGTAAAAGTCAACCATAATCTCACTACTTCAATCAACATAGGCTTAGTTAAACCAGATGGTCAAAGAACTTTTCTGACAAACAAAAACGGTAGTCTTTGGAAAATGAATGAAAATGATATAGATTTTCAGGCAATCGCCGACAGTAAAATCTTATCAATGGCAAGTATTTTCAACAATCCATTAATTGATGATCAAGTTATATTAAAAATTTTCCAAAAAGCCAAAAAGGAAAATATGACAATTTGTGCCGATATTGATGCCCCCCGTTTAGGAGAAACGATTGATAATATTAAAAATATTCTGCCCTACATTGACTACTTCTTCCCAAACGATTCTGAGGCAAAAGATCTGACAAACCAGCCTGATTTAGACTCACAATCTGATTTGCTATTAAAACTCGGTGTTAAAAATGTCGTTATTAAAACCGGGGCAAATGGCTGTTTTATTAAAAATAAGAAAATGAAAAAATATCTACCATCTTACAAGGTACCATCAAATATCGATATAGATACAACAGGAGCCGGTGATAACTTTGCTGCTGGTTTTATTTCTAAGTTAGCTGAAGGACAAAGTTTTGAAAACTGTGCTCGATTTGGTAATGCTGTAGCTTCACTTTCTGTCAGAAAACTGGGTGCTATTGATGGTGTAAAAAATGAACGTCAAGTAGAACAATTACTTAAAAATTATCAAAAAGGAGATAATAATGAAATTAGGAGATAATATGCAAGTTTCAAGAATAGGATTAGGTACTTGGGCTTTAGGCGGAGGTCCGGCCTTTACCGATTATGATAACCATCAAGCTGCACTAGATACTATTAGAGGAGCTTTAAAATACGATATCAACTTGATTGATACTGCGCCAGGATATAATTTTGGTGAAAGTGAGAAATTAGTTGGTGAAGCTATCAAGGGTAATAGGGAAAAATATAAAATTATTACTAAATGTGGTATTACGTGGGAAAGAAAAGGAGCTTTCTTCAATAAAGTTGGAGATAGATCACTATACAAGAACCTAACTCCTGAATCTATTTCGTTAGAACTTTTTGATACTTTAAAAAGACTACAAACTGATTATATTGATATCTATATGACTCATTGGCAAGCTGTTGAGCCATACAAAACTCCAATAGCTGAGACCATGAGATACCTTATGGAACTTAAAGATAAAGGAATTATTCGCGGAATAGGTGCAGCTAATGTTAACGCTGACGACGTACGCGAATACCTCAAGTACGGACAATTGGATATTATTCAATGTCGTTATAGTTTACTCGACAGAGAAGTTGAAGATGAACTGCTGCCATTGTGCAAGGAAAATAATATTGTTTTACAAGCATATTCTCCGTTATCAATGGGCATTTTATCTGGAGCTGTTCCTCGTGATTATGTCCCACCTAAGGGTTCCGCACGTAACGGTAAGAAATGGTTTAAGCCAGAGAATTTAGCAAAAGTAGACGACATGCTTGATTCCTGGAAACCCTTATGTGAAAAATATCATTGTACTTTAGCCAATTTGGCTATCGCTTGGGTATTAAATCAAAGCGATAACATTAATGTCTTAAGTGGTTCGACTTCGATTGATCAGCTTGATGAAAATAGTAAAGCTATGAAAATTATAATTGAACCAGATGACTTGAGACGAATGAGAGAAATGGCAGAAGACTTAGACAATTAAGGTATAAACTACTTTTATTAACACGCTTTTTACAAAAAATCACCTTTTAATTTAAAAATATGTATTCCTAAACTTCAAGAAACTAAATTAGTTACGCTTTAAGAGAAGATTCTCTTTGTGTAAATAAAAAAGAACACAATTCACTTTTTCAGTGAATTGCGTTCTTTTTAGTTTGCCTGATTTTTTATTTACAACTTATTTATTTGTCGTGACGTAATCAGTGATAGTTACGGGCTTTTGGAAACCACTAGCACTAATAATCGTCAGGATCGTATTATTGTTGCTAAATTGTACAGCACTCTTGTCTACACCATTTACGCTGGCAACTAGATCAACAATTTGACTGGCTTCAGTTAATGACAAGTTCTTTAAATCACTAACAATTATCTTTTTACCATTTAAAGCTGCTTTAGCAGTATTAATTTTAGTTAAAGCATCATTGACTTGAGTAACGGTTGATTTAGCAGTGTTAACCTGACTTCCACTAGATATAGCTGCGTCATAAGCATCACGTAATGATTTAGCAGAAAGCTTATAAGCATCACTGGCTTTAACAGTTGTATCTTGACTCAAAGCATCCTGCAAAGCTTTTTTATCAGTTGCTGAAGCATACGTATTTTCATTCTTAGCTGCTTCTGGAGTGTTGACTGGAGATAATTTAACACCATTAACGTTACTAATATCCGATTCTCTCAGATAGCCATTCTTATCACTTTGCAACTTGTAAAACAGTGCAGATTGGTTTTCAGCTGCTACCCAAATATAACGCAATTCTGTTACACGAGCAGTGTGACCCTTAGCAAAGGTCTTAGTTGATTGTAAAACTCCCTTATTATCATAGACATTAGCGGTGCGAGCTAAAGTAACAGTTGTCACATTTTCATCACTTTCAGGCTTTGAATTTGAAGGCTCAAGTTGCTTGCCAGTAACAATTCCCACATTATTCTTTTTAACCCATTGATCATTACCTGGGTAATTAGAATCATTAATGTGATAATAAAGCTTTTTACCTATATATTGCAATTTATCAACTGTTACCTTTTCCCCACTCCTAATCAAAGTTTTGGTGGTTTCACCGTTACTATCATAGACATAAGCATTATGATTAAGAAGAATTACAGTTGGGTCATTTTGATTATCGCTTGGTACATTTTCATTTTTACCAGGCTTCTTATTTACTGGTTTCAGTTTAGCACCACTGGTTTTACCAACATTTGTGGCTTTTATAAACTGATTGCTTTGACCATTAATTCTGTAAAACAACTTTTTACCAATATAAATTAACTGATCAACTGTAACAGTTTGACCTTTCTTAATTTTTTTCTTGTCTGTTTTGCCCTTAGCATTATAGATATATGAATTATGCTTTACCTTTGCAGTAGCTACTGGTGCACTTTTAGTCACCTTTTTACCATTAACATAGCCAACATTAGCAGCTTTAATGAAAGCATTATTACCGATACTGTAATAATCCTTCTTATTAATAGTTACTTTACTACTAAATGTTAGAGTAATGCCCTTAGCAATTTTAGTGTTTTTAGCACTACCCATGTAGGTCTTCAAGCGTTTACCATTTTTATCATAAACATAAGCATTATGACTCAACTTAATGGTATTCTTCTTTGTCGTCTCTTTCTTAGCGGTAGTCTTGTTAGCGGCCTGAACCACAACAGCTTGGCTTGCGCTAAGTACAGGACTGACACCTATTAATGCAGCTGCAGATACCATTAATAATTTTCGACTAATCTTCATTTGTTTCCAACCTCGTTATTTTAAAATTATATCGGTACATAATATTGTATACTTAAAAACCGCTAATTCAAATAGCTTAAAGCATTACTTACCTTTTTTTAACACTCTTGCATCAATGTAAAATGTCTGCAAAATTCTTTCAATCTAATTTATTATTTTCTGCTTCTTTGTGCATCTTGCTTTCACTAATAGCGGTATAAAATAAGAAAATTAATGCCGCAAATGAGGCAACGTAAAGAACTGAGTTGCTGGCGATCCAACCAAATTTGTCAACCAATATCCCAATTAAAGCTGTAGCCAGAGTTGCACCAAAAATATATTGGAAAAAACCCATGAAACCCGTTGATGCACCTACTGCGTATTTCGGCACAACTTCATTAATCATTAGTCCCACAAGTGTCAGCGGTGCGTAAATCAAATTACCCATTATGATTAGAGCCGCAATTATTAGAGCATGATTATTACTGAAAAAATATAGCGTTAAGCAAATTAGCGTTCCGATTACGCAGGCGATTGAAACTAATGCACGTCGACCTTTTAAAGCATCTGAAATCGCTCCAATAATAATTACTCCCGGAACTGATGCTAATTCAAAAATGCCGATAATCCATTTAGCAGCTGCAGAATCGAAGCCTTTATTCTGGACCAAATAAGATGGGATCCAGCTCTGAATGCCGTAGCGAACAAGATAAAGTGACATTGAAGTCAGAGTAACTGCCCAAACTAATTTATTTTGCAAGATATATTTAACAAAAATTTGACCAACACTCAAATCAGTCTGATCCGAAGTAGAAACTTGCCCATTTTCCAGAATAACCTTGTCACCTGTATAAGTAGAAATATCAGGTAACCCGACCACTTTAGGTCTATCAGCACCCAAAACTAAAATTAAGATGCAAATGATAAAGGAAACTACTGAGGATGTATAAAAGACAGCTGGAATTGAACCTGAAAAAAGGAAAACCGCTAATTGCACTATGGCCACACAAATAAATGAGCCGGCATTATGTGCTGAAGACCAAATGGAATACATTGTCCCCCTCATTCTTGGTCCCCACCAGAGCTGAATCATTTTTTGGCAAGCCGCAGCCCCCATTCCTTGTGTGACCGCCATTAAAAACATTAACAACATCATTAAATAAAGGTTCTGAGTCGAACCTAGGAAAATATTTAAGATTGCAGACAATAAAAGTCCTACCATTAAATATCGGTTAGAATCACACTTATCTGCCAATACACCCATAAAGAGTTTAGCTATGCCGTAGCCAATACCAAAACAAGACAAAATCAAACCAATATTAGCTGTAGAGAAATGATATTCTTTCATAATATCATTTTGTTCTGTGGTAAATACAAGGCGAATGATGTAGTACCCAATATAGCCAATACAAGTTGCTAGTAAAACTCCTAGTTGCCGCCATCTGTATGTTTGTGCCACTTTTTCTTTAGGAACTAGCATATTCGAATCAGGCTGCTTTAAAATCCATTTAAACATCATAAATGCCTCCTCCCCTTCAGGATATCATAGAACTTTCTCAATCTTTAAAATGGTGCAACTAATTTGAAACATAACAAATCATGCACTGCGGTAACTGCATTTTTCCTTCTTATTTTTAGCAAACTAAAGCAATTATATAATAATATTATTTAGATATATATAAATTTTAGATTTTTTTGTTTTGGACATTTTTTTAATATCATTATCCATTTTAAGCCTAAAAATGCCAACTTTTGTTATCTAAAATTTAATGTTAACGTTATCTTTATTTAATTTTTGCTGCTTTATTTTTATAAAATTTATTATTTATAAATTAACACATAAAAAAACACAGTAATTGACATTTTTGTCTTCATCTACTAAATTGATAATTGTATAGTAAATGGAAATTAGAAAGGAAATTTCTATGTTAGGAAAGAATAATTACAATGAACGGGTGAAAAAAATGGCAAAGCAGGCTAAGCAAGACCATTTCTCAATTCGTAAATTGAGTATTGGTACTACTTCTGTATTGCTTGGCTTTACTTTCTTAAGTTTAAATAGCAAAACAGTTAAGGCTGATACAGTTGTTCCACCTCAACCAACTGAGAATAATGCCTATTCTCAAGCAAATTCTTTTTCGCAAGACGGTACCACTCATCCCAGTAACAAAAATGCTGGACAAAATATATCTAACGCTACTTACAAAACAAACAAGCCAGAAGGGGAAGCAAATTTAACCACATTTTCTGGCTTGAGTTCGTTTTTGAGGGAGAGTAATAGTAACAGTGAACAAAATAACACTGCTCAAACAGATCAAACTCCTGCCAATAATGACGATCCAAACAAAAAAGGTTCCAGCGTAAATAGTGCAGACAACAATGATATTAATACAGACAATGAAGATAAAGCAAATATTAACAGCGATAATTCGGACAAAGAAAAGTCCGGTGTAAACAATACAGATAAGCAGGAAACTGGCAAAACAAATAAAAATAAGGACACCGCAAAGTCTAAGATCACCGCAAAAGATGCAAAAGACGCTGGTAAAAAAGTAAGCGTTGGTAACTGGAAGGATTTTATTAGCGCCCTAATCAATAATAATGTAAGTGAAATTGATATTATCAATAATATTATTGCTGACAGAGAGACAGGTCATAATCGCCAGGCTTTTCAAGGTAGAAAGTTATTAATTAAGTCTGCAGGTAATGCGAAATATACTCTTGATTTCAAGAGTAACCACCCTACTCTTACCGGTAATTCTTCTTTAGATATTACTTATGAAAACTTAATACTTAAAAGTACCGATTACTATGGTGTCGCTGATACTTACAATATGACTAGAGGGCAAACGGCTAGAATCACTTTTAGAAACATTATCTTTTATGGTTCACAATTAGCTTATACCAAAAACAATACTGACATTATTTTTGAAGGTCAAATTCACGCGGAGACTGTCAAAATTCCAAGCAATATTGGCGGTTGGTTTGACGGTAATAATCAGCAACTTTTAGAATTTACCAACAGCAATAATAGCATTACTTTTAAAGCAGGCTGCCACTTTGACGGTTCGACATTTGGTGGTACCTTGATTGAAATGAGAGGAGAAGGCAATTCTCTTACTGTTGAACAA
>NZ_CALYQV010000014.1 GCF_945290125.1 uncultured Lactobacillus sp.
CATGCCAAAGATGATAGATTTCAATTTTATCTTGTTTAGATAATTTAGACATAAAAATGACCCCCAAATTTGTCCTAATTTTGGGGGTCATATCAAAACTCAGTGCCTTTTTCATACTTGTCCTTGTTGTTCTCTACCACATAAATTTCTTAAGATTATTCAAATCGGTTATCGTTAAATTACCTATACCTTTTAGTCTCGTTTTATCAATTCTCAGCTGATACCGTTTATTACAGTCTATCCACGATTCCTTGTAAAGGCCCGACTTTTGCCAATCGGTAATTTTAGCATACTTTGCGCGAATGCTTTTTGACTTACTTTGATATTTACTAGTAATTTTAAATACATAATAAAATTCATCATCCTGCTCAATGTATAAAACTGGCCGACTTTTTCCGTTTGGTACATCTTCGTATTCAAGGTATGTTATAAAAATATCGCCCAAATTCATTAATTGGTTTCCTTAATCTGCAAAAAAGTCAGCTATTTCTTTGGAGGTTTCAATCTTTTGTGCAGGAATTTTACGACTAGCTGCAATAATTTCATCTTTTAGATGGTCATAATCGTCAACTGAAAATGCTACAGGTAGTTTGCCTTTGTCAGCAATCTGTGTAAGCATCATTGAAATCACATCATTTGGTTTAAGACCAATTTTTCTAATAACTAGTTCTGCAGTATCCGCTATTTGTTTGTCTATATTAACAGAATATCTTTTAGTAACAATCTTAGTTGCCATAATTTGCCTCCCGAAATTACTTTGTTACATAAATAATATCATAAAAATACCTAAAATAGCATATTTTAGGTATTTTTTGCAAATTTTAGCCTAAAATTGTCTTAAATAAAATACTATACTAAAACTGACTTTGAATTTTTGCTTTTCTCCTCAATCAAAAAAATATGCCACTTAGTTTCTTATAATTACCACTTAGTCAAAAGTGCTAGATTTTACATAAAAATAAGAGTTTAATTAAATCATCAAGTGATGAAGGGCAGGTGAGAAGCGTGAAAATAAAAATAGAACTGAATCCGGATATGGAAGATGACGATACCAGTGTAACAATTCATGCTAAATCTGTGACGCCAGAAGTTGAACAGATATACCGACGGTTGCAAGGTATCAGTGAACATCCTGACCAAATAGAAGGCAAAAAAGATAATGTGTCCTATTACTTGAGTATGAAAGAAATTTTATTTTTTGAAACAGAAGATAAACAAGTGATTGCACATACTGCGAGGGATGCTTTTACAGTAGATTACAAACTCTATGAATTAGAAAATTTGTTAAATAATCAGTTCATGCGGGTCTCTAAGTCAACAATTTTAAATTTAAATCAAATTTATGCGTTAACACGCTCGATTTCTAACTGTAAAATTAATTTTCGCGATTCTTATAAAACTGTCTATGTTTCACGTCACTACTATCACAATTTGAATGATAGGTTAAACGAGAGAAGGTCATCATAATGAGAAAAAATAAAATTAGAGAAATATTTTGGGGGATAGCATTAGTGGCTGCTGCTATTTTCTTGGTAATGAACCAGCTGCACCTGTTTTCTTTTCATTTGAAAGTAAGCATGATTATTTGGACTATTGTGTTTGGAGCGGCTTTAATTGAAAGTCTAGCAGATAGAAGCTTGTTTGGTACGACTTTTTCTATTGCTTTTCTCTTAATTGTTTACGCTGAACCATTGCATATTACCAAAATTGTTCCTTGGACAGTATTGATTGCTGCATTGTTGATTTATATAGGTTTGACATTAATTTTTAGAAAAAGCTGGTTTTTAGGAGGAAACTACTTTAAACATAAATTTAGACCTAGAGATTACTATGATGATTGGTCAGACTTTGATAAAAGTTATAAAACGACTGATAATAATACCATTAATGACAGTAAAGACTATACAACCGATAGCAGTTCCATTAATGATAGTAAAAACCATACTGCTGGTGAAGATATAGTAATCAATCAGAAGCTGTCATCAGTTTCACGCTATGTTCATTCACAAAATTTACGTAGTGTCATGATTAATTCTTCATTAGGTGAAGTTGAAGTCTACCTTGATCAGGCTAAGGCTGCTGGCGATGTAGTGACAGTAGATATTAACGGTACCATGGGTGAGATTGAAATTTATGTGCCACTTTCATGGAAAGTTAATAGTGAAAACTTAGATCTTGTTTTGGGAGAACTGGAAATTTCTGGTGAATCTAGTGGGGGTGGTCCCACATTGGTTTTGACCGGCCACTGCAGTATGTCTGAAGTTGAAATTAATTATGTATAAAAATAGTTACTTTAAAACAGCTACATACTATTTTAAAGAAATTATGAAGCTGGAAACTATAAAGATGCTGAAAAAGCATATAAAAAATGGCATGGTACCAATGACTATAGCTATCATACAGCAAAAACTACTGTGAAAAAGAGTTCTCTCAGTGATTATCAAATGGGTTATGAACAAGCCAAAAAGGACTATGCAGAGAGTCATTCTTTCAAGGATTTTCCTAAAAAAGGTGTTAACTTAGTTAATCGTGTTACCCAGAATAAAGCAATTGAAATAGAACGCTACATTGACGGCTACAATGATGCCAAGGCCAAAATTTTACGGGCGAAAAAATAATAGCCCATAAAGGAGATTATTAATTATGTATGGCTCATTATTAGCCAATGTAAGTCCAGATAGAAAAATTAAGGAAGCTGTAGAACAATTTCCTCAACATACACAAGCCTATTATCTCGAAAATAAGCCAGTCGGGTTAATGACCTGTTGGCAAAATGCTTTTCACCCTTTTTCCTTAAATTTTGCGGGCTATCTTGCACCTAGATTAACCAGCGGTGAACAAATGCAGGTTTATGAGCAAATACTGACGGATTTAACGGCAAAAGCCCAAAAAAATCACCAAAACGCATTAATTACTTATGATTATGCACCGCAGTTACTCTTTAATGCTATTGGTCAAAAAAATGGTTTTAAATTAATCAGAACTACTGTAGAAACCCAGATGCCCTTGAAAAGGGCACTGAAAAATATTCTAATTGCGACTGATTTACAGATGGTCACTCTACACAAAATAAAAAAGATTATGTAATGATAAATAGGCTGGCACAAGTGAGTTTCTCCGATTATCAAAAAAATCATTTAGCAAATCCTGTTGCAAAGATACCTCTTAGTGAGTGGAGCAAAACCATTTTCACTGATCAACTTGAACACGCCCCCTTAGCACTAATTGCTGCTGGACAAATTAAGGCTTATTGCTTTTCTTTTGAGGATGCCCCTCAAGAATTGACTTTAGGATGGATGGGTGCTGTTAAGCCTAATTTATTAGACCAGTTGCAACAGTAATTACTAAATTGGGCACAAGCAAAGTATATCAAACTTTAAGTGGTGAATTTGATTCCACAGACGCATTAGCAACGCGAACTTACAGCAAATATGCGTTTAATCTGTGCCCAGTTTATGAAACGTATTTAAAGAAACTGAACTAGAAATTTAAAAGACACCGTTATTCAACTAATGGCGTCTTTTTACTTGTCTATAATTGGTAGCGGTAAAAATAATAAGGGATATTCCAACTTTGTGAATCAGCTGCAATTAAATCATCGTTAATTAAATATTTGGGCAGTAATGCAGTTGCCTGGCCTTTTTTGACCAGCTCTAAAATCATTTCCAGTGAATCAATTTCAGTGACGCTGTTTTTATTCTGCGTTAATTTGAGAGTCAAGTTACGAAACGGACAATTGATATCAGCATTGATAGCAACTGGTACATTTTTACTTTCCTGCTTTTTGCCCTTTAGGAAACAGGCTTCTAAATGATTTTTTTTGATTAGCGAATATTTAGGTAGAGTAATAGGGGTAAAAGTCCAGACCATGTCATATGCATGCTTAGTTATTAATTCTTGAATTTCATTGGTATTTTTAATGATAATGTCGTAGTGCTCAAATGAAAATGGTGCTTTTTTGGTAATAATATAGCCAAAAAGCAACTCAGAAATGAGGACTTTGGGCTTGTTAATAGACAAATCCTCTTTCAGGTTTTGGTAGTTTTGTAAAACTTTAGTGGCGAAATCATGCATTTTTTGTCCGTTTTTGGTTGGTTTGACTCCTAAATTAGAACGTACAAAAAGGGGCGTATTCAATTCTTGCTCCAGTGCTTTGAGCCTGGCTGTAATGTTGGATTGGGTGTAGCCTAATTTCAGTGACGCTTTGTTAAGCGATCTAGTTTCATAAATTGTTTGGTAAATATGTAAGTCGTTGAAATTCATGTTGCTCCATATCATTAAAAGTGGTAACCCTGTTATAAACTTGGATTATGCAAGGCTATTTTATCTTAATATACTAATTTTGTAATCTAAAAGGAGGAACTTATTATGACTACAAAAATTGGTATTAACGGCTTTGGCCGCATTGGCCGACTTGCTTTACGGCGAATATATGAAGTGGCCAGTGATGATATCGAAATTGTCGCAATCAATGATTTGACTTCACCAGCTATGTTAGCACATTTATTGAAGTATGATATACCGCGCATGGCCAATTTCATCATGAAGTAACTGCTACCACTAATAGTATTGTAATAGATGGCAAAAATATTCCGGTTTATGCGGAAAAAGATGCCAGTCAAATTCCGTGGGTCAAAAATGATGGTATCAAAATAGTGCTTGAATGTACCGGCTTTTACACTTCAACTGCAAAATCACAGGCTCATCTTGATGCCGGTGTTAAAAGAGTATTAATTTCTGCTCCTGCAGGTAACATGAAGACAATTGTCTACAGTGTAAATGATGACCAACTAACTGACTCTGATCAAATTATTTCCGCTGGCTCATGTACCACTAATTGCTTGGCACCATTAGCACAAGCAATGAACGATAAATTTGGCATTCAGGTAGGAATCATGTCTACCACTCATGCTTATACTGCTTCGCAAATGTTGCAGGACGGACCTGATCGTGGTGGCAACGTCCGTAATGCCCGTGCCGCAGTTGCTAATGTTATTCCCCATTCTACAGGAGCAGCTAAAGCGATAGGACTAGTTATACCTGAATTAGACGGCAAACTTACAGGTATTGCTCAACGAGTCCCTGTTATTTCCGGTTCAATTACTGAACTAGCTGCTATTGTAAAGCAAAAAGTTACAGCTGAAGAGTTTAATGCCAAAATTAAAAAGCACACTGAAGGTAATCCTTCTTTTGGTTATAATGATGATCAGATTGTATCATCAGATATTATTGGTACTGAGTATGGCTCGGTCTTTGATCCAACTCTGACTCAGGTTGAAACTGGTGATGACGGTGCACAATTAGTTAAGGGTTACGCCTGGTATGATAATGAATCCGGCTTTGTAGCTCAAATGATTAGAACACTGCAAAAAGTTGCCCAATTAGGTTAATTATCAATATAACTTATATTTTTACAATTAAAAACTGTTTATCATCAATAAAAAAATGGTTCTGCCAAGTGCAGAATCATTTTTTGTGTCTTTAAAATATGCTAGTCGCTTTTTATCCATGGCGCTGTGAGCATTTGACTAACAGTTTGCTTAATATTATTGCTTTGAGCAATCATTGAGATTACTGCAGCACCATTTGCCCCAGTTTTGGAGATTGCTTCTAAGTCGCTAGCAGTTATCCCACCAATAGCAACAATTGGCCGAGCGCTGCTTTTAACCAGCTGGGTTAAACCAGTAATACCAATTTCGGGATCGGCATCACTTTTAGACTGGGTGGCATAAATTGGACCACTACCGTAATAATCAATTCCGCTAATTTTATTGGCTTGCTCAATTTGAGCTAAATTCGAACAGGAATAGCCGATAAACATTTGACCACCAACTTCTTTAATAACCTGTTTTATCTCTTCATCACTTTGACCAACATGAACTCCCTCGGCATGAACTTGTTGGGCCAACTTGACATCATCATCAATGAAAAAGGGAACATGATATGCTTGACACAGTTGATGTAATTTTTGCGCCATAGGTAGTCTCTCAGTTTTACTTAAAGTTGAATTAGGACCCTTGTCCCGAAACTGAAAAGCCGTGATGCCGGCAGCAAGTGCTTTTTCTACTATGCCAGTTAAAGTTTTACCTTTGGGCACATCTTGACTGCCGCAAATAAAATAAGCATGTAAAAAATCAGTGTTAAATTCTTTCATTATTTCTCCTAAATTACTTTGCCCAATGATTTAAGGGACCATGGCCATGACCGACTTGAATAGTTTCTTTAATAGTCTTGGTAACGTATTTCTTAGCGATTGTAATTGCTGCAGGTAAACTTTGACCTAAAGCTAGCTGCGCCGTAATTGCTGCAGCTAAAGTATCACCGGTGCCGTGTGTGCGTTTAGTATGTACTCTGGAACTGCTGACCCAAAGATCAGTACCATCGGCAAATAAAGCATAATCTTTTACTTCTGCGCTATTAGTGTGTCCACCTTTAATTAGTACATTTTTAACACCCATGTCTTGTAGTTTATGGGCTAATTCAGGAAATTGATCTTGCATTTGTACCTTAATGCCAGTTAAAGTTTCTGCTTCTGGTAAGTTAGGTGTGATTAAATCGGCTAAAGGCAGTAGTTCATTTTTAACGGTGGCAACAGCATCTTGACTTAAAAGTGGTGCACCTCCTTTAGCAATCATTACGGGATCTATGGTAATAGGGCCAAAGTCATACTTTTGCAGGTTAAGAGCAACTTGGTGAACATGAGCTGCATCGCCTAACATTCCCGTTTTACAAGCACGAATATGAAAATCTTCTGCTAAAGATGCAAATTGGGCATCGATCATTTCTAGTGGTAGTAAAAAAGATTTTTGTACACCTAAAGTGTTTTGTGCTGTCACTGCTACTACAACAGCTGTTCCAAATACTTTTTGCATTTGAAAAGTTTTAAGGTCAGCCATTATTCCGGCACCACCACCTGAATCTGTACCGGCAATAGTTAAAACCTGGGGAAAAGAATTAATTTTTTCTGTCATCATGAAGTTCCTTAATCAAAATCAGCAATTTGCTTAATATCAGCGACTGTTACTTTGTACAAATAATCTATAAGGTACATACCAAAAGTACTTGGTCCAACACCGGGATGATCTTGGACAACCATTTGACCCGCACAACTGAAAACTAAAGCACCTATCTGAGCCGCTTCAAACGGATCATCAGTGACTGCGGTAAAAGCTGTGACAATACTGGACAACATATCACCTGAGCCCACATGAGTTTTAAAAAGTGGTGAGCCGTTGTGAATATGAGCAAGTCTTTTACCGTCACTAATTGTATCTGTAGGACCACTGGCAATGACCGTACAATGATATTTCTGAGCAGTTTTCATAGCAATATCATCAATATTACCGGAGCCGGAACCTGCATCGATGCCCTTTGAATCCCAGTTGAAGTCACCTAGTGCAGCGATTTCACCAATATTACCGCGAATAATACTGGTATGAAAATCCCATAAAAGCTTATCTGCGATTTTGTAGCGATATTCGACTGCACCAACCGCAACAGGATCAAATACTATCGGCTTATTATACTGCCTTGCTAGGTCTTCTACCTTTTTAATATGATTGATTTGCTGCTTGGTTAAACAGCCAATATTAACTGCCACTGCGGAAGCCATTCGCACTATTTCTTCGGCTTCAGCGACTTCATTGCTCATAATTGGTGAAGCACCAATAGCATTGACAGCATTCGCCACATCTTGGACTGTCACAAAATTGGCTATGTTAAAAATAACGGGATTTTGCGCTCGTAATTTATCTAATAAGTCTAACTGCATTTTATTACTCCCGACTAAATGTTTTTGAAAAATTTTGATTAATAAAAAAGCCCTGGCACGTGGAAGTGCCAAAGCTTAAGCGTTTTTGACACGTTCCTACGCAAGTATTAGCTTACAGGTTCAAAGGGTCTGAAAAAAATTCATCTCAGCCTAAAAGGCACCCCTCGTGTTATCGCTCTCAATTATAACTATATTTAGATAATATTACAATCAAAAATAAAATGTGATTTTTATATGTTAGTATTTTTGTCTTAAAATAAATATTTACTTAATTCTTTTTCCATTTCATCTTTATTAACAAAGTCATGAAGTATGATTGTTCTCTTCTTAAATTCTTCTGGCATGTTGTTGGCAATTTCTTGGGTTGCAACATACCAATCTGCGGGATGACCACTTACTGATCCTACATCACAATTTTCGACTGTTCCCTCAATACCTTTTTCGTTTAAAATACTATCAATATTCATTTTAGCAATGAGTGAACTTCCCATGCCCATTCCGCATACAGCAACAATTTTCATAATAATTTTTCTCCTTTTTTTAAACAACTTAAAACTAAATTTTTAAAGTCCTCATAATTTTCTGTTTCTTTAAAACCTTCTAGAAATTCTTTATCATCTAATAAATAACCTAACTGTTGAAAAGCTCCTTGATGTTGAGTGCTATTTATTGTACAAAAGGCAATAAAAGCTATTATTTTTTCTCCCTTGTAATTAAAGGGCTTTTTAATTTTTAACAAACTCATGCCAGTTTTAAATACGTGCGAACTAATTCCTGCATGAGGAAGTATGATACCAGGGGCAATTAACAAATGATTAACACCACCGAATTCATGTGCAACCTTTACCATTTGATTGACATAGTCCATGTCACAATATTTATTTTGAGCCAGCAAGTTACCACTCAGCTGAATTAAATCATCAATGTTTTCGCCATTATTTATTACTTGAAAATTTGTTCCAGGTAAGAATTGTAATATACCATTTTTAATTTTCCTCAGTGAGTTATGTGGACTAATTTTGTGCTTTTTTTGATTAATAAATTTTTCCAGCTTTTTATAGTCATTCTTTGTTGGAAAAGCATTAACTTTAATTATTGGAATCTTTTTTTTAAGTTTTAGATCTAGATTTCCTATAACTGTAACTATTAAATCTAAATTTCTAATATCACCTTTAGTTTTTATTTCTTGCTCGGACAATGTGCCTAATATGTTGACTTTATATGAATTTAATAATTTATATTGCAATAATCTAGAAACTGCGTTACCAGAATTACAAACAATAATAATGTTAATACCACCTTTTTTACTTTGCTGATTACTTATTTTTTCCATGGCAGAAGCAAAATAAATGGTAATAAAAGAGATTTCATCTTCAGTAATATGATTTCCTGTATATGCCTGTACGTATTGAATTGATGAAATGACAGCTTTATGGATTTGGCTATAATGCCTTTTAACTTTTTCAAGTAATGGATTACGAATTTGTGTATGATATCTAATCCTTGAAATTAAATTAATTAAATGACTTGATAAAACATCAAAAAGCTCCTGGTCTCTCTGAAAATCAATTTTACATTTCTGACTCATATCTTGAATCATTTGATGAGCAAATATTTCAATTTCAAATGGATAATTGGCACTAAAGTTATAAAGTAATTCGTTTGATTGAGACTGTAAGAGTGTAGATATTCGTGCTTGTTCGATCTTTTTAAGGTGAGTATTTGTTTCTTCTTCACCTTTTAAGGCAATGATTGATCCTAAGTCCTGCATTGCTTTATTATTTGAAATATCATTATTGTCCTTGTCATAACAGTCAATGTTCCTGTTTGATTGCATACAAGTAATTATTAAATATACCAGAATAGTTATTTTTGCCTCTATAGAAAAATAAACAGGAAGTATATTATCTATGTCTTGATATAAATTTTGAATCTTTTCAGGTGCTATAAATTTGTTTCCTGGTAAAGTATTACTTTCAATAATAAAATTGACTACTTCTTTTTCATTACGAAGCAAGAATATTTGCTTTAAATTGCTTATCAAAAAACATTTACATAAAAATAGATCACCAACTAGTTTATAGCCATTAGACGAGCTGTAAAGCAGTTTTACTTTACAGTCTGAAAGTTGTTTTCTAAGTCTAATCATATCATTACTAATCGTCCGTTCACTGATATTCATTGAATTAGCTAACTTTTTCAAATGGCTAACCTTATCAAAGCACATTAAGGAATATAAAGCGTATGTTCGTCGATCATTGCTATTAGTAAAATCAAAACTGATTCTTTCATTTAATAAAGTTGCTTTGATTCGTAATATGTCTTTTTGTAATAATTTGATTCCTTTGCCTTGTAATCTTTTTAATTTGGAAAAGCCTTTTGACTTTAACCAACTATCAGTATTATCTAAAATTGCTGGTACTTTTCTAATTTTAAAATCTAAATCTTCAGAAATATTTTTAGATGAAATGTAGGTGCTTTTCGGCAGCAAATAATTAACTAATTGAAAAATATCTCTTTTCAATTTTCAGCCTAGCCGAATAAGTGAGCAATACTGCGAATAATCCACATAAGGGGCATCCAAAAAATACTGTAGTCAGTTTGAGAATAAGTCATTCCACCACCGTATAGAACGCCTGTTAATGGGTAAACAAAAATAATTAAGAAATGAACTAAAAATCCTATTACTAAGCCGGCGGCAATTGAACCTTTCCAACCACCGTACTTATTACCAAAAACGCCCATAAGCATCCCATCAAAAACACAAATGTTTGGACTTGGAAAAACAACTATTGGTAAATGGAAAATAATTGTAGCTAGCATAGCGATAATTGAGCCTGCGGTTGTTGAAATAAAGCCAAGCATCGCACCTGTACCTGATAGGGGATAGAATACAGCACAATCTAATGCTGGAATTGCTCCGTGAGCGTATTTATCAGCTATACCTTTGAAAGCAGGCAAAAGTTGGTTAATAAACATACGAACACCTTGGAGTAAAATTGTGAAAGCTGTAGTAAAAGTAATTCCTTGTAGTAATAACCATACGATCCAGTTAATACTACCAGAAAGCTTGCTAATAATCGGTTCACCAATAACAAGCCCCATGCCTACAAATATTAATGACATAAGTAAAGCCATGGCTACAGTTATATCTTTTAAAACACTCAAGCCCTTTGGCAACTTGATTTTATCGGCATCTTGTTTGGGATCTCCCACTAATTTAGCAATTCCTGCGGCTAAAACTGCCCCAAATTGTAGTTGATGGCCCAGTGTATATTGATCATTGGTCCACTTCCAGGACACGGAACGTGCAATTGCTGGAGAAAAAGTATTGTAAAGACCTATTAATATTCCTGCAAATAAAATAGTTTGAATACTTTCTATTGGCCAATGAAATGAAGCAGATATCGTGGCAACCAAAAACGAAGATAAAATTAGACTAACATGTACTGTTAAATAGACATTTTTGCAGATCTTCCACGGAACTATTTTAACTAATACTAAGTTAATAAAAAATCCCAAAATAAATGCAAAAACAATAGCGGAAGTATACTTTGCAAGCATGATGCCATATACTGCAAAGTTCTGAGGAATTACTCCCTTAACCCCGGTTACTTTATTTAAATTTGTGATCAATGGAGTTAATGTACTAGTCAGTAGATTTGATCCTGTTGAAAGCATGACCATACCAACCATCGTTTTAATTACTCCATCTACTATTTCATGTAATTTCTTTTTTTGTAATAACAGTCCTACAAGAGTTACTAAACCCAGAAAGATGGGTGCTTGCGTTAATGAACTTATTAATACGTTTATCGCATTCATGAATTACTCCTTCCATTTTTTATTTAATAAGGCTACTATTTTACAGACATCCTTTTGACCCTCGGCTCTTTTTAAAAACTCGATATTATTCCGTATGCCTAGAAATTGACCCAGTTGTTTGAGTAATGCAATGTGATCATTACCATTTGTGCTGGCAATAACGCACACAATAAAAACAGGATCATTTTCTTTATTACCAAAATTAATGGGGCTCTTTAAAGTGATTAGGGATATAGCCTTGTGTCTAACACTTTTAGACGGTCTTGAATGCGCAAGAGCAATTCCAGGTGCAATAACGAAATAGGGACCAAATTTTTTATAAGTAGCAAAAATCTCTTTAACATAATTTTCAGTTATCGCGTTTGAAGCTATAAGTAAATCAGCAGATTTTTGAATAGCATCAAAACAGTCTGAGGCTTCTACTTTTAGTTGAATATCATTTTTAGTAAACTTTGCCATTTAAACCTCCTTTATAAATGACTCATGTTTTATTACTGAGAGCGCTCTCTTTACTTAATCAATTTTTACACACTTTGATTTTTTAAAATATAGAAAATTTGCGTATTGCATCATTAACATATTTTTGCGCTTAGTATTTAGTTTTTATAAATATGTGTAAATAATCATCTTTATAATTGCTAAAATTGGATGTTTTAGCTTCAACAAACATTTTATAAATAAAAAAGATGATAATTTTCACTTTACGTAATGAAAATTACCATCTTATATTTATATTAACTTATATTAACTTTTTAACTTTCTATTCGCTCATTATGCCATTCTAGAATCATTTTGACTATGGCGTTTGCGACATTCAAGTTTTTTAATATTGGGCCGTGGGAATACGTACCGATAAAGTTGCGGTAGCGCAAACCTTCGACGTGATCTTGGGGATTGTTGCCATAACCTTCAATCATTTCTCCTAAGGGATGCAGCTTATCCTTATCATCAAAATAGGTTTGACCCGAATGGTTTTCAAAGGCTTTGACTTCGCCCCATTCGCTCATATAGCGGGTATCACCAATCATGCGCTTATCTGCCTTAAAAACGGTGTGGAAAGGTAGAATATCTAGCCCTTTGATTGTCACTCCAGCATTAGTTTTATAATATGTGCCCACCAGCTGGTAGCCACCGCAGACACCTACCATAGGCTTGCCTTCGTTAATATACTTTGTCAAAGTTTCTTTATGACGCGGTAAATCTTTAGCAACAACAGTTTGCTCAAAGTCTTGTCCGCCGCCAAAAAAGACAAAGTCATAATCAAAAGCGTTGAATTGATCACCAAGAGAAATATTATCAACTTGTGTATCATAGCCCTGTTTTTTTAGCAAAAACCTGATAATTTTAACGTCGCCAGAATCACCGTAAGTATTCATCAGGTCTTCGTATAAATATGCAATCTTGATTGTTTTGTTAGCCATTATTTACCAACCCCTATTATTTTGTTTAAAGTATATCTTAATAGTTAGAAGCGGGCAAAGAATAGTTATTTAAGATTTTGCTGCGCTGCAAAATGATTGATTGGACCGTATTTAGAACCAACTTCAATTGGGTGGGCAATTGCTTCATAAGTAAAGTCCTTAGCCGCCTGAACGCTAGCGATAATCGATTGACCTTTGGCTAATTCAGCGGTAATTACAGCAGATAGTGTGTCGCCAGTGCCATTAATTCTATCTGTATTAATGAAAGGCTTGGTAAATTCGTGAAATTCGCCATCTGCAGTTAATAAGATGTCAGTAACTTGCGACTGCTGGGAGTTATCATGGCGCCCCTTCATCAAAACATTTTTGGCACCCATCTCCTGCAGTTTTTTAGCACCTTGGCGAATTTCCTCTTTAGTATTCAAACTTAAGCCTGTTAACTTTTTCTGTTCATAAAAATTAGGCGTAATAATGTCAGCCAGTGGCATTAACTGCTCAAGAAACGCTTGGTAAGCATCATCATCAAGTAGGGTATCACCATGTTTAGTCATAATGACCGGATCAAGCACAATTTTACCCATGTCATATTTATGCAAATTGGCGGCAACACAAGCAATTACATCCTTGTTAGCAAGCATACCGGTTTTAAGTGCATCAATTTTAAAATCATCGTTTAGGACATCGAACTGCTTTTGGATAAAAGGAATTGGCATGACTTCCTGAGCATAAATTCCAGTAGTATTACCAGCTACTGCGGCTGTCAAAAGCCCCATGCCATAAACTTGCCTAGCATAAAAAGAATGCAGATCAGCGGTCATTCCCGCACTGCCATCACTGTCATTGCCAGCAATTGTTAAAGCAATAATTTCTTTTCTCATTTTTTATATATCCCCATTTTAATAAAAGCTCTATGTAACCAGTATAACTTAAAACAAGCATAATGTTATAATAATTTCTTGTAAAAGCAAGGCCTAGTAGTAAAATGAAGATAAAACCGCTTTCTGTCGGAGAGGATCAAAGATGTTAAAAGAATATATTATGGCAATTGATGAAGGCACAACTTCAACCAGGACAATGATAATTGACCATCAGGGTAGAAAAATTGCCTCTTCACAAAAAGAATTTCCCCAATATTTTCCTCAACCAGGCTGGGTGGAACATAAGGCAGAAGAAATTTGGCACGCAGTGCAAACAACAATTGCCAATGCAATCATTAATTCCGGAGTGCGGCCACAGCAAATAGTAGGTATAGGTATTACCAATCAGCGTGAAACAACGGTAATTTGGGATAAAAAAACCGGCAAGCCAATTTATAATGCAATTGTATGGCAATCACGGCAGACGACCGACTTAGCGGAAAAGCTGAAAAAAGATGGTTATAGTAATCTGATCCACAAAAAGACGGGACTGATAATTGACCCTTATTTTAGTGCCACTAAAATTCGCTGGATTCTGGATCATGTCGATGGGGCACAAGAAAAGGCCGAAAATGGCGAGCTGCTTTTCGGCACAATTGACAGCTGGCTTTTGTGGAACTTGACCGATGGTGAAGTTCATGTGACTGATTATACTAACGCCTCAAGAACGATGCTTTTCAATATTCACGATTTAACTTGGGATGATGACATTTTAAAGCTGCTTAATATTCCTAAAGTAATGTTGCCGGAGGTAAAGTCCAATTCTGAAATTTACGGCTACACCAAATCTTATACATTTTTTGGTGGGCGAGTACCCATTGCCGGTATTGCCGGTGATCAGCAGGCGGCTTTGTTCGGTCAGTTAGCTTTGAAAAAGGGCATGGTTAAAAACACTTATGGCACCGGCTCCTTTATCGTGATGAATACTGGAGAACAACCAACAGAATCTGACAATAATTTATTGACTACTATTGCGTATGGTTTAAACGGCAAAATTTCATATGCTTTAGAAGGTTCTATTTTTGTTTCCGGCAGCGCTATTCAGTGGTTGCGTGATTCGCTCAAAATGATTAAAACAGCAGCGGATTCGGAGAAGGCAGCCAGGCTATCAAAGTCTGAAAATGAAGTTTATGTTGTACCGGCATTTACTGGCTTAGGGGCACCGTACTGGGACTCCGAAGCTCGCGGTTCCGTTTTTGGTATTACACGTGGAACAAATGACAAAGATTTTATCAAGGCCACACTGCAGTCGCTGGCTTATCAAGCGCGAGATGTAGTTGATACGATGCAAGTTGATTCGGGCATTAAAATTCCTGCTTTGCGCGTTGATGGCGGTGCTTCAAATAATGACTATTTGTTGCAATTCCAATCTGACATCTTAGGTATAAAAATTGAACGTGCTAAAATATTGGAAACTACTTCAATGGGTGCGGCTTTCTTAGCAGGCTTAGCCGTAGGTTATTGGCAAAATGTTAGTGAATTAAGGGATATTTTCTTAATAGGTAAAACTTTTGAACCTAAGATGCCTGAAAGCGAAAAGGAACATTTGTATCAGGGTTGGAAAAAAGCCGTGAAGGCCACCCAAGTCTTTGCCCACGGTGAGTAATTATAATAAAAGGAGGACAACAAAGTGGCACATGATCGAATAATTGCATTAGATAGTCCGATGAACTTTCGCGATGTTGGTGGCTATCAAAGCGTAACTGGTCAGACAGTTAAATGGAATAAAATTTATCGTTCAGATTCACTCAGCTCTTTAACAGCAAGGGATCAAGTTAAATTAGCTAAGTTACGCGTCACTGTCGATTGTGACTTGCGTTCTGAATATGAAAAGTCCTCTTCACCTGATATGTCATGGCCCGATGTGAAATATGTTGATTTGCCGGTATATTCTGACAATATCAATGATGTGCAAAATAACCGCTCAATCTACCGCTTTTTGCATCATATTCCAGATATGCATAATAATTTTATTGGTCGGATTTATCAACAAACTCTGCTAAGTTCCCACAGCCAGGAAATGTTTGCCCGCGTTTTTGCGGAACTGTTGGAATTGCCAGAAGATGAAGCACTAGTTTACCATTGCAGTGCAGGTAAGGATAGAACAGGAATGGTATCTGCCTTGATCTTAATGGCATTAGGCGTAGACGATGATACTATTGCTCGTGATTATTTGTTGACCAATGAACTTTATGATTTTGCAGTTTCACGGCAATTACCAAGTAATGATGAAATTACGCAAATGGTTTCCAAAATGAACGTCACCAAAGGCGAAGGCATAGCAATTCGTGGCATTACGGAAACTATTCGTGGCGGTTGGGGCGGTTTTCCTACCTTTTTTAAAAAAGTATTGGGCTTTAATGATGATGACTTGGCTCAGCTAAAACGAATGTACTTAGATTAGAGGCGGATCGTAATGGTAACCTTGCTTGATGTTGCTAAAAAGGCTAATGTTTCAAAGATGACAGTTTCTCGTGTAATTAATCATCCCGAACAGGTAACAGAGGAATTGCGTAAATTGGTTGAGCAGGCGATGGATGAACTTGATTATCATCCTAATTATGTTGCCCAGGCTTTGGTAAATAAGCGTACAAATGTGGTTAAATTTGTCACGCTAGAGGATGTTGATACGACAGAGCCATATTATATGAACCTGTTATTTGGCATTGCACGTGGGTTATCAAAAAAGCAATATGCCATCCAGCTAGTTACAGACAGAAATAAAATAGAGGATGGCAACTTTGACGGCTACCTGATTACTGGTGCCCGCTCCAGTGATTATGCTTTATTTGACAGCCTTAAAAAACCCTTTATTTTATTTGGCGAAAATCATCATGGCTATGATTATGTGGACAATAATAATCAGTATGGTGGAGAATTGGCGACAAAATATGCACTTTCGCGGTTATACCAAAACGTTATTTTCATTGGCATTGATGTCAGAGAGCCATTTGAGTATTCGCGTGAAACGGGTTACGTTAATACATTACAGAAGCATAAAAAGGTCCCTCAAATCTATCGTATTGCCAATCACAGTCACGCTGCGCAAGAAGTAATCAAAAATAATTTCCACAAGTTTTCTAAAGATACTTGTTTTATCTGTGCCAGCGATCGCATTGCTACAGGAGTGGTCAGACAATTGCAGGATGAAAAGGCTAAAGTTCCGGCTGATTTTGGTGTGATTGGGTACGATGGCGTTTTTCTGGATCAGGTTTCCAACTTGAAGTTAACTACCGTTAAACAGCCGATTTTTAAAATGGGTGAACTATTGGCCAACATGCTCTTACGCAAAATTGATCAAAAAGGGTCACCTCAAGGAGAGGCACTAATTAAGCCTTCCTTAGTTAAAAGAGAATCAACCAGGTAAATATTAAGTACAAATAGAAATACACATAATAATCGAATATCAGGCCGATTACTATGTGCTTTTTTAATGGTTAAAACTGCTATCAAAAAGGCTAGTCAGTGAGAATTGAAACGATATAATTGAACTCACAAAAAATGCCAAAACAATTAAAAAAGTTTTGACATTAATTATTTAAAAATAATATGACCCCCAAATTTGTCCTAAATTTGGGGGTCACATTTTCTGGGAAAAACTAGATTGTTTTCTCTATTATTCAGGTTTGTAATCAGGATCGATAATCAAAACAGGCTTGATTGTTTTACCAGAAACTGAATCAGCATTAGCCTGATTAATATCTTCAAATTGATAAAACTTTTCAGTCTTATCAAACGGAAACTTTCCTAATTGATAAAACTCAAGTAATCTTGGTATGTCAACTTGTGGAATGGCATCACCCATGTTAACGCCAACTACTTTTCTGTCATCTACACAAAGATCGTTCCAAGTAGAAATGGTCAAATTCTGAGCTGTTACGGCAATAGCTGCGCAAGTGCCACCCTGTGCCAAGGCATCGACAGCATTTTTAATAACGCCAGAAACACCAGTAGTATCAACTGTCCAGTCAACACCATATCCGCCAGTTAATTCCTTGATCTTGGCAACTGGGTCTTCTTCTTTACTGTTGATTGTATGTGTGGCACCTAATTCTTTAGCTAATTCAAGCCGCTCTGGAACAACATCAACTGCTATTACTTTGGTGCAGCCACTAATTACGCCGGCCATCATTGCAGCTAATCCTACTGCGCCTGTACCAAAGACAGCAATGGTATCGCCTGGTCTAGCTTTAAGAGTGTTGAAGACAGTACCGGAACCGGTAACGTAGCCACAGCCAAGTGGGCCAACTTTGCGCAAGTCGATGCTATCATCAATTTTTACCGCGTTTCTCTGATCAACCACAGTAGTGGTAGTGAATGATGATTGGTTAAACATATCACAAATTCTGTGGCCGTCTTTTTGGAAATGATCATCACCATCTGCGCGGACGCCAGAAAGATTATAGTCACTATAATGACGGCATTGGGTAGGGATACCTTTTAAACAATTATCACAAATACCATCAGCGTAGAAAGATAAAATTACGTGATCGCCTACACTGAAGTTTTTAACCTGGTCACCAACTTTTTCAACAATACCAGAACCCTCATGTCCTAGAATTACCGGGTAGCCAACACTTGAATCACCTTTGCGCAAGGCTTCATCTGAGTGGCAGATTCCGCTTGCTACCATATGAATTTGCAAGTCAGTTGGTCCTACTTCGTGCAAATCAATATTGTCTTCGATCTCAAACGGATCGCCCATTTTATTAACAACAGCAGCTTTTATTTTCATAAAAAAAATCCTCCTTACTTGTTAGCGATTTCAAGATTATTGTGAACCCGTACATATAAAAATGCAATAGTTTTTTGAAGAAAAATATGCCTGAATATAACGCACTACACTAATTTATGCTGAACTAATAAGTTTTTTTCTGATAGCGGTAACATTGCTATTACCATTGCCTCTCACCAGGCTTCTCCGCTAAACTTTAAGTGGAGGTATAAATTTATGACGCACTGGTATGAGCATGCAATAATTTACCAAATTTATCCCAAGTCTTTTCAAGACAGTAATGATGATGGTATTGGTGATTTAAATGGAATTAGGCAGAGATTACCATATTTACAGCAGCTGGGTATTAATACTATTTGGCTAAATCCTGTTTTTGTTTCCCCGCAAGTTGATAACGGCTATGATGTGGCAGATTACTTTAAAATCGATCCACGAATGGGAACGATGGCAGACATGAAAGCTCTAATTGCTGCTTGTCACCAAGTAGGGATTCATATACTTTTAGATTTTGTTTTAAACCATACTTCTGATCAAAATGAGTGGTTTCAAAAGGCCAAAAGTGATCCTCATAGTCAATACCGCGACTACTATATTTTTGCAGGTGCAAATAATAAGCGTCCGAATAACTGGGGCAGCTTTTTCGGTGGCAGTGTTTGGGAACCGGATCCGGCAGGTACGGGCCAATTTTATTTCCATTTATTTGACAAGCACATGCCTGATTTGAACTGGCGTAATCCCAAAGTAAGACAAGAAATGCTCAAAATTGCGGAATTTTGGCTGGCTCAAGGAATAGATGGCTTGCGCCTTGACGCTTTTATTCATATTGCCAAGGCAGATTTACGGCAAAGTTTTCCGGTAAAGAAAATAGCAAATGGAGATGACCAAACGATAGTTGCTGAACCCTTTTTTGCTAATTTGCCCCAAGTTCAGAAATGGCTGCGCCCATTTTGTGAGCAAATAAAAAAGGATTATCCTGAAGCTTTACTTTTGGGGGAAGCTGCCAGCGCTAATGTTAACTTAGCAGCGGACTATACGGCAAAAGATCACCACCTTTTAGACAGTGTTGTTACTTTTCGTTATTTTAAGGATGATCAGCGTCACATTGATCCTAACTTGCCTGCAGATTTTCAGCCTAAAGGACTTGACTGGGATGCTTTTAAAAAGACGCAGGTTATTTGGCAGCAAACTCTGGCGCAGGTTTCTCAACCTACATTATATTGGAGCAATCACGACATGCCGCGACTGGCTACCAGAATAGCGCAGACTGAAACACAGGCACGCAGCTTAGCAATGCTAATGTATTTGCAACGAGGAATCCCCATTATCTATTATGGCGAAGAATTGGGCTTAAAAAACCTGCTTTTTACTGCTGAAGAAGAGTTTAATGATCAAGAGGTAGAACGCTTTATCACGAAAGCTGCAGATTGGGGCTTAACAAAAGCAGAAGCATTGAAAATGGTCAGTCAAGCGCACAAAATGCCGGCGAGAGGGCCGATGCCCTGGACGGCTAAAAAGCCAAATTATGGTTTTTCAAAAGTGAGACCATGGCTTAAAGGTCAAAGTCAAAATGACGCTAATGTTCAGGCTGAACTGGATGATCCTGACAGTATGTTTAACTTCTACAGACATCTGATTAGTTTGAAAAAAACGGCTTTGTTTCAATCAGGCAGTTTTTACTTGTTAGCAACTGCTAATGACAGCTACGTTTACCAGCGGGATTTAGCAAATGATAGTGCAATCGTGGCTGTTTCACTAAGTAGTCAAAAATTAAAAATTAAAGTACCTAGTGAATATAGGAAAGTCATGTTAACTGCCGGACAGCATTATTTGAATAAGAATGAATTGATTTTGATGCCGTATTCTGGCGTAGTTTTAAGTAAATAATGGAGGAAAAAATGCAATTAGCAGCCCTGAAACATAGAACAGAAAGCGAAGACTGTTTTGTCATTAGTCAGCATCACGTACGGATTAGGTTCCACAGTGCCAAAAATGATGTTAAAAAAGTAATAGTTCATTATACTGATAATTATCTTGATACCAAGACTGATAAAACCATGGCAATGACTAAAGCGGGACAAGGGCAGGTAACTGATTATTGGGTAGCAACTTTGAATGCTCCTTATCGCCGCCTTAAATATACTTTTGAAGTCATTGGCCAGGATAACAGCCATAAAATTGTTGGAGACCGCGGGATCAAAGATTTTACTGCAGCAAATTTAGCAGCTGACAGCAGCTACTTCAAATTACCTTACTTGCATGAAATTGATCAATCCAAAACCCCTGACTGGGTTAAAAATACTGTCTGGTATCAGATCTTTCCTGAGCGTTTCGCAAATGGTGATAAAAATAATGATCCTCAAGGCACAAAACCGTGGGATCCGCAAGATCATCCCGGACGAGAAGACTTTTACGGGGGCGACCTACAGGGTATTATTGACCATCTAGACTATTTAAAGGAGTTAGGCGTTAACGGATTATACCTGTGTCCAGTTTTTAAAGCCAGTTCCAATCATAAGTATGACACGATAGACTATCTGCAGATTGACCCTGATTTTGGTGACAAGGATTTATTTGCCAAATTTGTGAGTGAAGCTCATAAAAGGGGAATGAAAGTAATGCTGGACGCTGTCTTTAATCATTTAGGCGGACAATCAATGCAGTGGCAGGATGTAGTAGAAAATGGTGCTGAGTCGCGATTTGCATCCTGGTTTCATATTAATCATTTTCCAGTTAAACCATATCAAGGACCTGAGGCAGGCGGTCCAAATTATGATACCTTTGCTTTTGAGGGACAAATGCCCAAATTGAATACTGCCAATCCTGCAGTCCAAGATTTTCTGCTGGAAATTGCAACTTACTGGGTAAAATATTTTGATATTGATGCCTGGAGGCTGGATGTTGCTAACGAAGTAGACCATCATTTTTGGCGAAAATTTCATGATGCGGTTACTGCAATTAAGCCGGACTTCTATATTGTAGGTGAAATTTGGCATAGTGCACGGCCTTGGCTCAATGGTGACGAGTTTTCTGCAGTAATGAATTACCCGTATACTTTGCAGATTGAGGAGCATTTTCTACACAAAACCAAGACAGCTCAGGAACTGGTTGCGGCTCTGACTGATCAATTAATGATGTACCGCGACTGCACGAATCAGGCAATGATGAATATGCTTGATTCTCATGATACCGCCCGTTTACTGACGCTTGCAGGTGAAAATAAAGCGCTGGCTTTGCAAACCCTGACTTTTATGTTCATGCAGACTGGCAGTCCGTGCATTTATTACGGTACTGAAATGGGAATGACGGGAGGAGAAGATCCCGATTGCCGCAAGCCAATGGACTGGCAAAAAAAGGGCACGCCTTTTTGGGATGAAGTGCAAAAGCTGATTGCTTTTAGAAATAACCATGCTGCTACTATAGGTAATGGCACAATCAGTCTAAGTGTTACGTCTACTGGTTTAATCCAAGTTAAGCGAATTGGTGCAGAAAAGATCACTGCTCTTTTTAATACAACTCCTGATAAGATTGCCGTTACCACAAACGGCCAGGTGGTACTGAGTCAGAATTTTGCAGATGGACAACTTGCTGAGCACGGGTTTGTCATTGAACTTGCAAATTAATTTTAAAGAGTCTGAGAGAAATTATTTCTTCCCAGACTTTTTTTAAACATGATTCTGATACCGTTAACAGCGATTTTGCTATTGTCAAATACTCCATTTTTGCGAATAATGAAAGCGTAAACAAAAAACCTCACCAAAGAGGGAGAGAAAGTAAATGAAACGAATTTTTGAGGTTGACCCATGGAAAGTTGCTACGCACAAGTTTTCCCCAGTAGATAAAAGGCTGCAGGAAAGCATTACTGCGATTGGCAATGACTATATGGGGATGCGCGGTAATTTTGAAGAGGGATATTCTGGAGATCAACTGCAGGGTACGTATTTAGCAGGTGTCTGGTTTCCTGATAAAACGCGAGTAGGCTGGTGGAAAAACGGCTATCCTAAATATTTTGGCAAAACCATTAATGCCCCCAGCTTTATTGGAATTGGTATTACAGTTAATAATGAAAAAATTGACTTAGCCAAGATTAAATTTGAAGACTTTTATTTTGAATTAGATATGCACCAAGGCTTGCTTAGCCGCAGTTTTATTTATGAAGGTGCGGATACTAAAGTTAAGTTTGAATTTCAGCGTTTTTTACATATCAAGCTAAAAGAAGCAGCTTTAATTACTGTTAAAGCTACTGTACTTACAGGTCAAGCACAAATTGAGTTTAACTCAACGCTTGACGGCACAGTTACTAATGAAGATAGTAACTATAATGAGCATTTTTGGCTTAGCTGTAATGAGAATGCTGCAAAGCGTTCCATTCAAGTTATAACCAAGCCTAATCCTTACGATGTGCCTCAGTTTACGGTTTTGTTAAAAGCAGGCCTAAGAAATAATAATCATGTTGTTGAGGGCGCTGTTAAAACGGCAACTGCAAAATTAAGTGAAAAATTGGCAGTTACTCTAAATGCTGGTGAAAGTTACACTTTAGAAAAAGATGTGATTGTAATTACCAGTCGTGATGTAGCACCAGAAAAGCAAAGTGATCGTGCGGATGAGTTGATGCAACAATTGCAGTCAAAAAGCTTTGCAGAAAATTTAGCTGATCATACTGCGGTTTGGCAAAAGCGTTGGACTAAAAGTGATGTAGTTATTACCGGCAATGATGAAGCGCAACAAGGTATTCGCTTTAACATTTTACAGTTATTCATGACGTATTATGGTGAAGACAAGAGACTTAATATCGGTCCTAAAGGCTTTACTGGTGAAAAGTACGGTGGAGCTACATATTGGGACACAGAGGCTTTCATCTTTCCGATGTATCTTTGTATCACTAAGCCGAATGTCACGCGGGCATTATTACAATACAGACATGATCAACTTGATGGTGCCTATTATAATGCTAAGCAGCAGGGCTTGGCCGGAGCACTTTTCCCGATGGTAACCTTTAACGGAATTGAATGCCATAACGAGTGGGAAATTACTTTTGAAGAAATACACCGTAATGAGGACATTCCATTTGCAATCAAACGGTATACTAGTTATACGGGAGACGAATCATACGTTAAGAACGAAGGAATGGATGTCCTAGTAGGCACTGCCAGATTTTGGGCTGATCGGGTTCATTATTCCAAGTGGCGGCAAAAATATGTTATTCACGGAGTAACAGGACCTGATGAGTACGACAATAACGTTAATAATAATTGGTTTACCAATATTATGGCGCAATGGGTATTGCAATATACATTAGAGAGACTGCCACTTGCGGATAAGGCTGCCCAAGAACGGTTAAACGTAACTAAAGAAGAACAGGCAAAATGGCAAGATATTATTGAAAATATTTACTTGCCTGAAGATAAAGAACGCGGCATTTTCTTGCAGCAAGATGACTTCTTGGATAAAGATATTAGACCAGCTACGGAAATTCCGCTTGACCAAAGACCAATAAATCAGCATTGGTCTTGGGATAAAATTTTACGGTCACCTTTCATCAAGCAGGCTGATGTATTGCAGGGTATTTATTATTTGGATGACAGGTTTACCAAAGAACAAAAAGAGCGTAACTTTGCATTTTATGAGCCGTTGACGGTACATGAAAGTTCTCTTTCCGCCTGTATTCATTCAATTTTGGCCGCGGAATTAGGGCGTAAAAAGCAGTCAGTAGAATTTTATGAACGCACGGCCCGCTTAGATCTCGATAACTACAATAATGATACGGATGACGGCCTGCACATTACTTCAATGAGCGGCTCATGGCTGGCAATAGTCCAGGGATTTGCCGGCATGCGGTATGGTCACAATCAATTGAGATTTAATCCTTTTGTGCCAGACAATTGGACCGGTTATAGTTTCAAAAGTAATTATCGTGGCCGCTTAATTCAGGTAGAAGTGACACAGCAAGAAACATGTATTACGTTAATTAGCGGAAAGGAACTAACGATTTTAGTTAAAGAGCAAAAGGTTACTTTAAAAGAGGGTGAACAAAATTGCTTAAAGGCCTGATTTTTGATTTAGATGGTGTCCTGACTGATTCAGCTAAATTTCACCTGACAGCGTGGAATAATTTAGCTCAAGAACTGGGTATTAAATTAACCAGTGCGCAGTTAGATTCTCTGCGGGGAATATCACGGATGGACTCTCTTGATTTAATTTTGAAGTATGGCAAGCGGGAAAATAAGTACACCAAGACCCAAAAAGAAGAATTTGCGGCAGAAAAAAATGAAAAGTTTTTAGAGCAGGTTGAAACTATGACGCCAGCTGATATTTTGCCCGGAATTACAGAATTATTAGCAGATGCCAAAAAAGCAGGTTTGAAAATGTGTATTGCTTCTGCTTCTAAAAATGCCCCTAAAATCTTAAGTAAGCTAGGTATTGCTGATCAGTTTGATCAAATTGTTAATCCCGCTTTGCTGAAACGTGGTAAGCCGGATCCGGAAATTTATCAAAAAGCACAGCAGTTGCTAAAGCTGCATAATGATGAAGTGATTAGCTTTGAAGATGCGGCTGCCGGTGTTGCGGCAATTAAAGCTGCGCAGCAATTTGCAGTGGGAATTGGAGATAAACAAATACTTAAAGGAGCTGATTATATCGTTAAATCTACAAAGGAATTAAAGCTGGATAAAATTGTGGCTGTATTTAAGAAAAATAATAAGAAGGTAGGTTAAAGATATGGTTGAAGTTGACTTAAACCATATGTGTAAAAAGTATGAAGGCAATGATCACTATTCAGTGAAAGACTTTGATTTACACATTAAAGATAAAGAGTTCATTGTTTTTGTCGGCCCCTCAGGCTGTGGTAAATCAACTACTTTAAGAATGATTGCGGGATTAGAGGATATTAGCAAAGGTACTCTTGAAATTGATCATAAGGTAATGAATGATGTGGCACCTAAAGACCGCCATATTGCCATGGTTTTCCAGAACTACGCGCTTTATCCGCACATGTCAATCTACGATAACATGGCATTCGGCTTGAAACTGCGTCATTATCATAAAGATGAGATTGATAAAAGAGTACAAAATGCTGCCAAGATTCTTAATTTGCGTGAATATTTGGATAAAAAGCCGGCAGAGCTTTCTGGTGGTCAAAGGCAAAGAGTCGCTCTGGGACGGGCAATTGTGCGGGATGCACCTATCTTCTTGATGGATGAGCCCCTGTCAAACTTGGATGCGAAACTGCGTGTTTCTATGCGGGCAGAGATTGCCAAACTGCACCAAAACTTAGGTACAACTACAATTTACGTTACTCATGATCAGACTGAAGCTATGACTTTGGCTGATCGGGTAGTGGTAATGTCAGTTGGTAAAATTGAGCAGATTGGGACACCGCAGGAAGTATATAACCATCCGGTTAACCAATTTGTCGCCGGCTTTATTGGATCACCGCAAATGAATTTCTTTAATGTCCACTATCATGATGGTCAAGTCTCTGATGGCAAGGGCCTTAATCTGGGAATACCAGAAGGTAAGTCAAAATTGCTTAATGAGCAGGGCTATAATGACCGCGACTTGATACTGGGCATTCGGCCAGAGGATATTCACGCAGAAGAGGCCTTTCTAGAAACTTGGCCTGATGCGATGGTCGAATCTGAAGTCGTTGTTTCTGAACTCTTGGGAGCTACTATTCAGCTTTACCAAAGAGTGGATGAAACTGAGTTTGTTGCTAACATCAATGCCCGGGATGTTTATCAACCAGGGCAAAAAGTCAAGATGGGCTTTGATTTGAACAAAGCACACTTTTTTGACAAGGATACGACCTTGGCGGTAGTTAATTAGGGAATAAAATCAGTGACTTTAGTTGTCATTGATATAAAAACATGTTGTTTTATATTAGGAGGTAAATAACATGAGTATTTGGAAGAAAGTAGCTTTAGGAAGTACAGCAGTTTTAGCTGCAATGTCACTTGCAGCATGTTCTAATGGTAAATCAGATTCTTCATCAAGCAGCAGCAGTAATCAAAATACCAAGCTGACTTTATGGGTTGATACTAACCAGGTATCATACTACAAGAAAATTGCCAGTGATTTTACTAAATCACATAAGAACATTTCAGTGCGTGTTACGCAAAATCCAACCGGATCAGCTAATGCTAAAACTGATGTGGGCAAGGACCCTTCAAAAGCAGCCGATGTTTTTGAAGCACCAAATGATCAATTAGGTCAACTGGCAGATTCTGGTTATATTAACCCGCTGTCACCAAAAGATAGTAACAATATTAAATCTAATTACATTGACGTTGCGGCTAAAGGTGTAACCTGGAAAGGCAAGATCTATGCTTATCCTTATGCACAACAGGCACAAACAATTTATTACAACAAGTCTAAATTGTCAGCAAGCGATGTAAAAGACTGGAAGACTTTAACTTCAAAGGGAGTTGTGGCAACAGACTTTACTAACGCTTATGTTATGTGGCCGGTATTCTTCTCTGCTGGTACAAAGCTTTATGGTGACAGTGGTGAAGATTTGAAGGGCTCAACCTTTAATTCTGCTAAAGGTGTTAACGCATTGAAGTGGTTTGCAGAGCAAAAGAATAACAAGGGCGTAATGCAGACCTCTAATGCTTTGAACCAATTGAAGAAGGGCAACGCTCAAGCCATCTTGGATGGTCCTTGGAACGCGGCTAACATTAAGAAGATTTTAGGTAAGAACTTTGCTGTTGCTAAGTACCCAATGATTGATGTTGGTGGCAAGAATGTGCAAATGCAGGCCTTTTTGGGAATCGAAGGGTTCGCTGTTAATGCTCATACCAAGAGTCCTAAGGCTGCATCACAATTAGCAGCATTTATTACAGATAAAAAGTCACAATTAATTGCTCACAAAGAAGCTGGTCAAATTCCTGTTCTTAAGGAAGCAGTTAATGATTCAGTAATTAAGAACGATCCAGTTGCTGATGCGGTAATTGAAATGTCTAAACCTGGCAATTCAGTCTTGATGCCGAAATTACCACAAATGTCTGTCTTCTGGAACGATGTTCCTCCTCTAATCAATGGTGCATATGATGGTAAAGTTAAACCTGATCAATATAAAGCACAACTTGATAAATTAGCTAAGCACTCATCAAAGAAATAGTTAATTAAAACACTTAAAGGTTGGACAAGTAGTGCCCAACCTTTTTGTTCAAGAAGAGGAAGAATTATGTTTAGAAAGAAAAAACATGCGGCACCTGAGGCAACCTTTAAGGAAGTATGGTCTAAAGGCAATATTGCTACCAAATTATCATTCTTTTTTATGGGTTCCAATGCTTTGGCAAATAAGCAATGGGTAAAAGGTATAGCATTATTGCTGGCAGAAGTGGCCTTTATTGCTTGGTTTGTTTTTAGTGGCATATCCGCAATTAGTATGTTGTCAAGTTTGGGACCAATAAAAAATAAAAAGGTTGTTTATGATAACGCACAAGGCGTTTATATTACCAAGCAGCCTTCAAACTCCGTTTTGATTCTTTTGTTTGGATTACTGGCAATTATTATTTGTATTGCAATGGTTTACTTATACATTGTCAATCTGCGCTCTACCAGAAAAAATTATGTGCTCCAGCGGGATGGCAAACACATTTTAACCAATAAAGAAGAACTGGCAAACTTGTTTGATTCTCGTTTGCATGATACTCTGATGACTTTTCCAATCATCGGTATTCTCTGTTTTACCATTTTGCCAACAATCTTTATGATTTCAATGGCATTTACCAACTATAACCGGCAACACCCAATTGCCTTTTCTTGGACAGGATTTCAAGCTTTTGGCAATGTCCTTAGTGGTGACCTCTCAGGCACGTTCTTCCCAGTTTTGGGCTGGACACTCGTCTGGGCGGTAGCCGCTACGGCCACAACATTCTTTTTTGGAGTTTTGCTTGCCTTGTTGATTGAATCTAAAGGAATAAAACATAAAGGTTTCTGGCGGACAATCTTTGTGATTGTCTGGGCAGTACCTCAGTTTGTTTCTTTATTAATGATGGCTCAGTTCTTAGACTATCAGGGCGCGCTCAACAATATCTTAATGAATATCGGCTGGATTTCTCATCCGTTACATTTTATTGACAGTCAAGCCTCACCTTTGGTAGCACGAATAACTGTTATTATTGTTAATATGTGGATCGGTATCCCGGTTTCAATGCTGGTTTCAACTGCGATTATTCAAAATTTGCCAACAGATCAAATTGAAGCCGCAAAAATTGATGGTGCTAATGCTTTACAAGTATTTAAATCAATTACTTTTCCACAAATATTATTTGTGATGGCACCTTCTCTTATTCAACAGTTTATTGGTAATATTAATAACTTTAACGTGATCTTCCTGTTAACTGGAGGAGCACCAATGAATAACAAGTATAATGGTGCGGGTTCTACCGACCTGTTGGTAACGTGGCTGTACAACTTAACCTTTGGTCAGGAGCAGCGCTACAATGCGTCAGCGGTCTTGGGTATCCTCATCTTTATTATTAGTGCGGTATTTTCATTAATTGCATACCGTCATACCAATGCTTTTAAGGAGGGCTAAAAATGAAATCATATCAAAATCAAAAACGCCTTTCACTCATTTTTCGTTACCTATTATTGATTATCCTGGCTGTAGCTTGGATTTTACCAATTATCTGGATAATATTAGCCAGTTTTTCCTATAATGATACGGGATTTGTTTCAACTTTTTGGCCTGACAAATTCACTTTTGACAACTACATTGGTATTTTTACTAATTCGCAGTATCCACTAGTCAGCTGGATTATTAACACCTTGATCGTTTCTATACTTTCAATGATCATTTCTACTTTTTTAACGATTTCGGTTGCTTATGTTTTATCACGGTTACGCTTTTCGTTTAGAAAGCCGTTCATGCAGATTGCACTGGTCTTAGGAATGTTTCCTGGATTTATGTCAATGATTGCTCTTTATTACATTTTAAAGGGCTTAAACATGTTGAACCTTGGTGGCCTGCTACTGGTGTATGTCGGTGGAGCCGGACTGGGATTCTACGTTGCTAAAGGCTTCTTTGACACGGTACCATTTTCAATAGATGAAGCTGCTGAAATTGATGGGGCCACTAAATGGCAAATCTTCATGCACGTTGATTTGCCATTAGCTAAGCCTATGATAGTTTACACTGCTTTAACAGCCTTTATTGGTCCGTGGACTGACTTTATTTTCTCGGGAATTATTTTGTCAACCTCTGGCAATCCTAAAACATACACAATTGCGTACGGACTTTATAACATGGTGCACAACACTAAGGGCAATGCTACCGCGTACTTTGCGGAGTTTGTTGCTGGTTGTGTGATTATCGCTATTCCAATCACGATCTTATTCGTCTTCATGCAGAAGTTTTACGTCAACGGTATTACGGCTGGCGCAGAAAAGGGATAGGACTTAGTAAGAAAAATGCGGCTCACAAGAGTCGCATTTTTTTGTTACTCAAAATTTTCATATAAAAACAGAACAATAAAAAAGGTTTGCTTCCAACCTATTGCATCAGAACCAAGCCTTGTATGTCATATATAAACTAGTTTATATTGTCTTGTCATAAATGCTTAAAGCTTTTTGCTTTTGTTCATCTGACATTGGAGAAGATGGTGTTAAAGCTACAACGTTATTCGGAATTCCTCTTTGATCGAGAATATATTTGAATAAAGTCATAAATGGGTTAACTATATTTAATAGTTCAGAAGCTTCAGCAATTGTCTTTTGTTCTTTTGCTACTTGCTCATCATTACCGGCCTCATAGTTTCTTAACAAGTCAACACAAACATGACTGTAGAGGTTAGATAATCCGCCTACTACACCTTGACCGCCAGCTTTAACTACATCAATTACATTACCGTCATAACCAGTGTAAACTCTAAATTCAGGGTACTTTGCATTTACAACTTTGATAGTGTTGAGAGTGTGGTTAACGTCGCCAACAGTATCTTTAATTCCGACAATATTGGAATTGTCTTTTAATAAAGTTAAGAGAATGTCAGCGTTAACATCATAACCAGTTCTGTCAGGATAATTGTAGATTATAATATCACCTTTAATAGCTTTAGCCATCTTATTATAGAAGGTAATAATACCAGCTCTATCACAAGACATGTAATATGGTCCTACCAGCAAAATGCCATCTGCACCAAGTTCCAGAGCTTTGTTAGCAAATTTAATAGTTAATTGATCATCCATACGATTGGCACCGACTAGAACTTTAGTCTGGTGGTCAATATACTTAATTGCATCTTCTACTAAAGATTGACAAACTTCAAAGGTTTGAGCATAGAATTCTCCACAACTGCCTAAAAGAGCAATTTCTGAAATTCCATCTTCAATCAGGCGGTCATACAGCTTATGCATAGCATCAAAATCTACAGTACTTTCATCTTTTAAAATGGTCAAAATAGGGCAAATATATTCTTTCTTCATCTTTCTGTCTCCATTTCTGTATAATAATTTTAATTTCCAATTTTAACTAATATTTAGCCGAAAAACATAAAGGCCACAACTTCATTGATAATAGACACAATCCACATTGTTGGCACCCCATATTTTAGGAAACTCTTAGTATCAACTTTCATATAATCAAGTCCCCAAATGTTCCAAGACTGTGTAACGTCAGTAGACACTGCAAGTAAACTTGGAATCAGTAACAGTGGTAGTAAAAAATAATCACTGAATAAATGGGTACCTGAAAGAACTGCAGCAGTAGCCGCACCAGCTCCCCAAACGTGTAGAGGACCTCTAAATAGTGCTAACGGAGCTAATACTCCGAATATCAGCGCTAATATTAAGTGACCATGAGGCAAAATTGCACTGAATAGGGGCTTAAAATGAACTGCGTCAATTTTGGCGGCTCCTGTAAACATTGTCAGTGCCATTAAGAACATGATTAAACCAGCAATATCTGATATAGCTTTTTTGACAGTATCATTAATGAAATCTACTAATTTCTTATAGTTATTCATTTTTTTCGTCAAAAGCATGGCTAATATTGCAGCTAAAGTAAGTGACGGTACAGCATCCCACTTAAAAAGCATATTCATTGCGACTGGGACAATTGGTACTATATAAGCAATTTTTGAAATTTTTGGTCTCTGATCACTGTTATCAATTTTGGCACCAATAACTGCGAGATTTTCTTGTGCTTTTGCAGGGTCGATTTTTTTGCGATTTAAGACTAGCAGAAGTATTACGAATGCCAGTTGGATAATCGCTGCTATCCAAGCGAATTTCAGATATTTATTATCATAGGTAACGGATGGAAAGAAAGGCTTTATTTGATTAAATAAAACCACATTAATGTACATTGGCGCACCGATAGCTAAACAAAAAGTTGTTAAAGCCAAGTCGCGCGGAATACCTACTGATAGCATAATCGGTAATAAAATTACCCCGATAGCTATAACTGAGCCAACTCCGTATGCACTGATAAAAATAAACGAAGTAACCAATAAAACTAAAATTGCCGATAATAAAGGCTTCTTTTTACCAATCCTATTTGTTTCTTCAGAAATAGAAGAAGCTATGCCACTTTCAACGAGCACTCGGCCAAACCATGAACCAAAGATGATATAAATAATTGTTGGTCCATAACCAAGAACTGGTTCAGTGAATATTTTCTTGATAGCTGTGTCAAAGGGAACAAGTCCAATGATAGCCCACAAGATAGCCATCACAAATAGGCCAATTGTTAAATTGCCGCCCTTTAGTATGAAATAAATAAAAAGGAAAAAGCTGATTAATAGTAAAATCGGAATTATATATGAAACCATAATTTTTCTTCCCTAACTAGCTTAAAAACAGATCTAAATTGATAGTATAAAACTACAAATAAACCGAATAAGTAATTTAGTCAAAGACTTAACTATTTCACTATCTTTTTTATTTGCAATAAATATATTTTTTAGGTAAGCGCTTACCTATGTTTAATTCTGATACATTGGGAAGAAAAAAGCAATACTTTTGGGAAAGTTTTTTGCTGATCACATACACATATACCTTAAAACAATGCTTTAATAGAAACTAAGATGGGTAATTTTATTGGCAAAATAAAGAGTTTTTATGATGTTGAATTACCTAATCTTGAGACTTTGACTGAAAATATTTAATTATAAAAGAGAGTTTACAGATAACATTTTAAGCAAAAAATCTTTTTGGGTTTAGAATAAAATAAAAAGAGGCTATACTTATGGGGAAGATCAAAATTATTCAAGGCGACATAACTAAATTAACGGTAGATGCAATTGTTAATGCCGCAAACAAGTCTTTATTAGGTGGCTTGGGCGTTGATGGTGCAATACATCAGGCAGCTGGACCACAGCTGCTAGCCGAGTGCAAACAGCTTCATGGCTGTGAAACAGGCCAGGCTAAGATTACCAAAGGGTATCAGCTGCCTGCCAAGTTCGTCATTCATACTGTGGGACCAATTTATTCAGGTTCTAAACAAGATAATGAGTTATTAAGGGACTGTTATATAAATTCGTTAGATTTGGCTAAAGATCATAATCTGCATAGCATTGCTTTTCCGGCAATTTCTACTGGGGCTTACGGTTTTCCAGCTGTACCAGCTGCCCATATTGCTTTTGCAGCCGTGCAGAATTGGCTTACGGAATATTCCGACTATCAAATGGAAGTTATTATGTGTGCCTTTGATGTCAAAACGGCAGAGTTATACCGAGCAGAACTTAAAAAATAAGCTTGAGTAAAGATTAAAAAGGTTATTTTCAATTGTTTTTCGAAAATTAATCTTACTAATGTTGAGCTATCCTTTTAATTAATAAATCTTATTTTGGTAATTTAGTCACAATAATACCCCCAAATTTAGGACAAATTTGGGGGTATTTTCGCACAAATAAAGCTTTTATTATTTATTTTACAATCACGGCAAAGGCTTCATATGGCCTTAAGTTAATGTTGTTAAGTGATTGCGGTGCATTATAGTTACTAATTAAAACTTGATCAATTTCATCTGGTGCAGAAAACTGTTCGGCACTACCAGTCAAATTGGCAACGACTAACCAGCGCTTACCAGCAAGTTCACGATAATATGCCAAGACATTAGAGCTTGCAGGAACAGGAATAAAGCTGCCATTAGTGATAATTTCGTTTTCATGACGTAATTTAATGAGTTTTTGATAGGTATAAAAAATTGATTGTGGGTCCGCCAAAGCAGCTTGAACGTTAATATCGTGATAATTAGGATTAAGTGCCAACCAAGGCTTACCAGTAGTAAAGCCAGCAGCTTTAGCCGTTGACCATTGCATCGGCCTGCGGGCATTGTCGCGTCCTTTAGCATTGATTGACCTGATAAGTTCTTCTTTGGTATAACCTTGCTTGATTCGCTCATTATACATATTGATACTTTCGAGGTCTTCAATTTCTGAAATATCTTTGACCGGGCAGTTAGTCATACCAATTTCTTCACCATTATAAATATATGGTGTACCACGCATTAAATGTAAGGCAATGGCAAACATTTTGGCAGATTGTACGCGGTATTTACCATCATCACCCCAACGTGAAATGACACGGGGAATGTCATGATTTTCCCAAAACAAACTGTTCCAACCATGGTTATAATCTATTTGTGTCTGCCATTTAAGCAAGACTTCTTTAAGATCACTAGCTTTAAACGGCTTGAGATCCCACTTTGACTTTCCCGGTTGTTTATCAATATTTTGATCTTCAAACTGAAAAATCATAGAGAGTTCATGCCGAGCGGGATCTGAATATTTGCGGGCGCTGTCAAGGTCGGCACTCCAAGTCTCGCCAACAGTGACTACGTCGCGGTTAGCTAAAACTGCCTGGTTCATTTCCTGAATATAATGATGAAGTTGTGGACCATTTTCGCGAATTTTGCGATCAGGTTCCTTGCCAATCAGTTCAATTACGTCCATCCGGAAGCCGCCAATGCCTTTATCAAGCCAGAAGTTCATCATGTCGTATATTTTGTGCCGTAATTGCGGATTTTGCCAATTCAAATCTGGTTGTTGCGGGGCAAAAAAGTGTAAGTAATACTGGCCCGTTTGATCATCAAATTGCCAGGCAGAACCTGAAAAGTCAGATTTTAAGTCATTTGGTTCATGGCCAGCAACAGGATCACGCCAGATATAAAAGTCCCGGTAAGGATTATCTTTACTTTTGCGTGCTTCAATAAACCACTGGTGTTGATCAGAAGTATGATTAACAACTAAATCCATGATGATCCGAATGCCGCGTTTTTTAGCCTCACTAATCAACTTATCCATGTCTTGCATAGTGCCATATTGCGGATCAATTGCTTCATAATCAGCAATATCATACCCATTATCGACGCCGGGAGATTGATAAATTGGCGAAAGCCAAATTGCATCGATCCCCAATTTTTGCAAATAATCCAAGTGACTAATAATGCCGGGTAGGTCTCCGATACCATCCCGGTTGCTATCTTGGAAGGACTTGGAATAAATTTGATAAATTACTGCATTTTTCCACCAAGGTGTCATATTAACTCTCCTTTGCAATCGCTAACATTATCTGTTAATTATAACACTGCAGAATAATGAGAATTAATGTTACCGGTATCTAATTAAAGTCCTAAATCTGAGCGTAATTGCAGCGCTTCTTCATCATTGTCCAGCTGCAATAGAGCATCTTTTAAGCATAACATTGGCTTACTGTCATGATCTGGTGTTGTTTGTGCGTGAGCCAAAGAACTAAGAATGGCTTCATTAACTATATCAACTGTAATCCTAAAGTAGCGGTCAATTTTGTCATCAGTAATTGCCTGAATTGTGCTTAATTCGTGGTCAGGGAAATGACTTACACGGTTGGCGGTAGAAAAGGCTAGGGTAACTTCACCGCTGCCATTACCACTAAAGGAGCCAGTGCGTGTAATGCCAATACCAAGACCGAAATTGGACATGACTAGCGCGCCCATTGTAAAGGTTTTACCGTCAATCTCGACTTGCCTTGATGCAGAGCCAATACCACCTTTGAGTTCATAGCAGCGCATACCTGTACCGCCACCAACGCCTCCTTCAGCGAAATCAGTTGTAGCAGCTGCAAAAGCATCGTTAACGTCATCTTCAGTGACACCCAAATCGCGAATATGATTAATTGAGCTGTCATTACATTCCATAATGATTGGATTAACGCTGCCAGTTGAAAGGCCAATTTCAGGGTTTTCGGCCAGCATTCTTTTAACCAAAGCTGTCGAGGCAGTGCCCACGCTGAGAGTATTTGTTAACACCAGAGGCGTTTCGATTGTCCCCAGTTCGTTAATTTGAATTAGACCTGTACTTTTGTCAAAACCGTTAATCACATGTGTAGCAGCTGGCATTTTTTCCCGAAAAATGTTATCTGGGCAAGGGTTGATTACAGTGACACCGGTTCTGAGTCTATCAGTTACAATTGTCTTATGGCCAACTGTAACTCCGGCAACATCTGTAATTAAGTTTTTTGGTCCAGGCTTAGTATCGCTAAGCGCAAATAAAAGTGGTTTGTTAAGTCCCATTTTTACTCCTTTTGTTTTTTAGAAATTTTCTTCTCTTATTTAAACGGTTCGTTAATTTTTATGCAAGACAAAAACAACTCTACAAAGACAATCTGACGCAAGAGTAGGTAGTAAATAAAGCATAGCGCACAGCTTTTTGCTATACCAATTTCCACAATCTGCTAGCTAGGATCGGATTGACAGAAAACAAGGCAAAGAAAAAGAATCAAACAGTTTATTAACGGTTTGATTCTTTTCGTTTAATCTTTTTCAACTGGTTTTGACAGAGAGTCAGAACTTTTCTATTTAATTATTTTTAAATTGCTAAAAATTAGCTTTTTTAATATAACGGTTCTTACCAACAATATAGTATAACTTATGATTAATTTTAATAGCGCCACCATATGTTGTTATCGTATATTTCTTTTTCAGTACCTTGCGACCCAAGCGTTTAGCTTTCTTAGTGTAGAGATAAGCATTATGCTTCAATTTACGGGTTACCCCAGTTATATTAACTGCTTTGATAAAGTCATTATTGCCTAAATCATAGTATTTTTTGCCTTGAATTAGCTTAGTACTATAAGTTTTGACCGTTTCGCCAGCAAAATACTCACCCTTTTTACGGACGCCATTTTCATCATAAACATATGAATTGTGGAAAACAGTTCTTGTAACAGAACTTAAACCAGTAGCATTTTTAGTGTAAATGTAAGTAACGTCTTGATTTTGATCATTGTAAAAGCCGGTAGCATTCTCAGGCCTGGTTTTTAGCGTATAGCCAGCAATTTCTACAAGAGAGGTAATATAGCCATCGCCGACATTACCCTGTAATACCGTATCGGGTGCAAGTTTATTGCCTCTTTCATCTTGATAATGAACAATCACATTCGCGGCTTTGATTGGGGTTGAAACGGCTGGAGTAGAAGGGACGGATACGGGAACAGCGGAATAAATAAACTTGACACTTTGCGGCTGATCAGTGAAAAAGCCAGTAGCGTTAGCGGGAATTTCCTTGATAACGTAACCTGGAATTGTTTTAGGTGTCAATTTATAGCTGTTACCGATTTTACCATTTAAACTTGTTTCATCCGCAATAGACTTGCCGTCAGTATCTAAATAAAAAGCCTTAATAGCTGCACCCGGACGGATATACGTGTCATCAATTCTTTGGGACGCTAAATCATTGGAATTCAATTTCTGGGTTGCTTGTGGTGCGTCTTCAGTGCCATTGCCAACACTAACCCATGTTCCTGGAGTATCAAGATATGACTCGTTAATATGGGTACTTTTACCCAGTTTAAAGGTGTTCAATTTAGTAAGTCCATTTAACATATAACCCTTGTCAATACCGGGATCTATGACGAAACTGCTGAGATCAAGTTCTTTTAAGTTACTACAATCTGTAAACATGTACCTCATGTCAATGGTATCAGATGTATCAAGATTTTTTAGACCGGTAATTTTAGTTAAATTAGGTAAGCCCCTGAACATTTCTGCAGCCGAATTAACTTTTAATTGACCAGTAAACTTCACTTCCTGAATATCATCTTTGTTAATGCCATTAATATAGGCCATAGATCCGGATTGAGTAACACTGCCGCCGGGAACAGTAACTACATGGTTGCTATAAGTGACATCGAGGGCTTCCCCACTTAAAAGTATCAAGACTTGGATTAGGGGTTGAATCTTGAAATTGAGGCGTCTCTGGAGTGTTAACTTTTGGTTGATCGTTTGTGGTAGATTTAGGGGAAGCAACTTTATTGTTAGCAGAATTTTTACCAGCAACAGTTTGCTTGGTAAGGGATGAAGGCACTGTCTCATCAGCTTTGACTGTTTTAGGGGTCATGGATAATAAGCTTAAGCTGGCAGCAATGCTAAAGTACATTAATGAAGTTTCTGCTTGCTTAGAATTCTTTTTCTTACTCATGTTACTATTCCTTCTTCAGCAATAAAATAAATGTATATATGATTAATATTTATCTTATACTTTATTATAGGTATTATACATCCTTTTAGTTTATTAACATAATTTATACACTTTTATTTGAAAAGAACAAATAGTTAATTTGGCTTGCTTACTCACTAAGAGTTATTATTCCAAGCAAAAAGAAACCCGATTAGCAGCGACACCTACTAATTGGGTTTCTTTATTTATAAAAAGTATTTTTTATTATCTAAAGTTAGCTTTCTTTACATATTGGTTTTTACCTACAATATAGTACGACTTATGATGTATCCTGATAGCGTCTCCATAAGTCTTAACCAAGTGTGCATTCTTTAGGACTTTTTGTCCATAGCGTATACATTTTCTAGTGTAAATATAAGTGTTATGTTTTAGTTTAGCCTATGGCTGCTTCCAGAAACTTTATTAGTTTTGACAAGCTTATGATTACCCAAGTTATAGTATTCTCTACCTTGAATATAGGTCTTACCGTGAGTTGTAATGCTCGTGCCACTATAATATTTACCTGTTTTACGACTTCCATTGTGACCATAAAGATATGAATTATGATAGATAGTAATTTAAAACATTCTTTATTAATTAAAACTTAGCTAGTCTTTTTTGCGACCAAACCAGGCTGCACCTAAGGCGGTAGCCAAAGC
>NZ_CALYQV010000015.1 GCF_945290125.1 uncultured Lactobacillus sp.
AATGGACAAGTCTTCTTCAGGTGAAAACTTATAGTATGACAGTCCACTACCTCTTTGTTCCAGATTAACAAAAATGAAATGATCTTCTAGTTCGCTATTAAATTTTTAGGGAATGCAGGCATCCCCTGGACCACCATGTAAATATAAAATAATCGGCTTCTGACTTTGCTTTGAACTAATTGAAAAATAAAGTTTTGTCCCGTTAATCTCTACGTTTTCTATCACTGATGTACTCATTTTTTGGCCTATATTCATATAATCGATTGCTATTATGCATACACTGCTACTTTATTTAAGTATATTATTAATGCCGCTATTTTGTAAATTCCAAATTAAGTTTGACAAAAATCAGGTTCTATTATTATATGTAGATAAATAGTCAACAAGCATTACGCTAGTAGAAAACCCTCTACTTTTACCTCATTATCGGAGAAAAACTCATGAAGAAAAATGGTTACAAAATTACTACCTACATTTTTGGATTCTTATTTATTATCACTTTAGGCTTTTTGCTCTATGATACTAGAAACCCGCCCACTATTTTCGGGGGTTTTACTAATATGCAATGCCACTAAATCCTTCCAATCCTCATGTGGAAATTTCGTTTGGTTTGGACCCCGAATATGCTATAAATATCGACGGACATCAATTTGAAAGAGGCACATATAAACGCATAAGTGACAGTGTGTTTAGCTTAAAAGCAAATAATGGTAAAGAGAATGGTGTCGCTTTTTTATCAAATAAAGGTTCATACTTGTTTCACTCTAAACTAAAGAAAAAGCTGATTAGTATTGAAAAGTTTTCGAATAAGCCAGAAATAAAGCCAGGGACTATCAAATAGTCTAACGTACTTTATGCTAGAAAAAAACCAAGCAGTATAGTTGCCTGGTACTCAAATCTTGTTAAATTTTATTCATTTTTACCTTCAGCTTGGTAAAATTTAGCCCGATTAATTAAATAGTCAAATAAAATCACACAGATTAGATTTAATACAATAATTAAGAGTATCAATAATGGGTGATCTTCTTGCTCATCTGTCATATTCAACAAATATAAAGTTTCAAAACTAATAGGTGCACCTTGTAATGCCATAAAATAAAATAAATCATTTTCGACTTGCTTAGTAAATGTTTCTTCTTTTACTTCAAAGCAAGCTGTAGCAATTATTGTTATGATGAATGCACTAATTGACCATATTAAGTTATAATTCGGCTTATTGGAGAAAAAAGCCTCCATTTCAATTATACACAACCACAGTAAAGCAACTCTTGCTAATTTCATTTTCATCTCATTTCCCACAGCCTTTCTCTTCTAATTTATTTTAATCATTTTATCATATTTTACAGTATAAGTAAAATGTGATTTTATTAAAAACGTTATTCTAATAATAATTAAGGGGTCTCAGCTGTATGAAAGAGATATTAAGTTATCCAATATCAAAATATCAAAGGCAGATATATGTTTAAAAAAACACGTTTTACGCTGCAAACAAAAACTATTTTTCTGGTTTTCTTTACCACCATTGTTTTTATTCTAACTGCTGGAACCATCACCTCATACAAAGTAGCGCAAAATCAAAAACAAATCATCAAAGAAGAAATTAATAGTGTGTCTAAAATTGTCGCCAATAATGAGCAGGTACAAATTGCTTTAAGAAAAAAAGTCAAACCCACAACATATAACCCGATCCAAAAATATGCCGAACAAGTTAAAAAAGAAACTAAAGTAGACTTTATTGTGATACTTGACGATAATTACGTCCGCTATTCCCATCCTTCCGAGAATCATATAGGCAAAAAATTTAGTTCGCCTTCTGATGCTCAAAAATCAAGTTCTGGTAAGACGCATTATTCTCACCGTATGGGTGTTTTGGGAACTGGCTACCGGATTTTCCGCCCGATTTTTGCACACAAGCAGCAAATCGGAATAGTTTGTGTTGGCTTAACCGACAAATCAATTAATAAAGTTATTCGAGTCGCCCAAAGATCAGTTGTAATTGGCTCTCTAGTTTCATTAATAATTGGCATACTGCTGGCTTTATTAATATCAAGACGCATTAAAAAAACGCTGTTTGATATGGAACCAAACGAAATTGCATTTAAGCTCACAGAATTATATGCTATTAATGACAGTATTGATGAAGCGCTTATTGTTGTAAATAATCACAAAATTTTAATTACTGCTAATTACTTGGCTAAAAAATCCTTTCCTTCCTTAATGGTGGGAAAAGCCCTGGATAAAAATCTAATTGATTTATTATTTGCAGACAACCAACAATTACCTAAAACAAATGAGCTTGTCTTAATCAATGCTAAAGAATATATTGTTTCAGTTAGTCAACTGGTATACCATAAGCAGATTTTTGGTCAAGTAGCTCTACTGCAGGATCAGTCCAAATATCAGAAGTTATCCGAACAGCTTGCCGGTAGCCAACAATACATTCAGTCACTAAGGGCACAATCACACGAATTTTTAAATAAATTGCAGGCAATTTACGGCATGATTGAATTAAAGCAGTATGATCAAGTTAATTCATTCATTGCAAAAATAAACCAAAATTACCAGCAAGAATTTGGTCAATTGAATAAACAGCTCGAATCTCCTGCGCTTGTTGGCTTTTTAACTGGAAAAATGAACCAGGCGCAAGAACAAAGAGTCAACTTGGAAATTACGCCAGACTCCAATTTACCGCAAAAGGTTGTAACTGAGCAATTAAATTTAGACCTGATTAAAATACTGGGTAACCTCATTGACAACTCGTTAGCAGCAATTAAAGATAGTGGCAAAATCACCTTGGCAATTAATTTCGATAGTGAAAGCTCAGTCTTAATTATTGAAGTTGCTGATACTGGTACTGGCATTTCATGTGAAGTTAAAAAGCATTTATTTAAACAGAAGTATTCAACTAAGGGCAAGGATCACGGCTATGGACTTATTCTAGTGCAGCAAATCATTAAATCCTATAGTGGCCATCTTGAAGTTTCATCTTGTAAGCCTCATGGTAGCAATTTTTATATAGAATTGCCTTTGCAGGAAAAACACGAAAAGGAATAAAATGTTAACAATTTTAATAGTTGAAGATGACCCGATGGTCAGCTCGATTAACAAACAATATTTAATGAGAATTATTAAGCCAGAAAATCTGACTGTTTATCAAACCGCTACTGCCAAAAAGGCACTAGCAATTACTAAAAACATCAATCCTGATCTAATTCTACTTGATGTTTACCTTCCTAAAACTTCTGGCACCGAATTACTGGAACAATTTATTCAACATAATCTCCATCCCAATGTCATTATGCTTTCCGCCGCCAAAGACAGTACCAACATCAACATGGCTTTAAAGTATGGCGTTTTGGACTACTTGCTTAAGCCCTTTTCTTTTAAGCGTTTTAAAGAGGCAATTGAACATTTTTTAAAATATAACAAGGTGCTACAAAAAAACAACACGGTATCACAAGGTGAACTTGATCATATTTTTATTACTCAAGATATGAATAACTTAAATGATGAGACCGGGTTGCCTAAAGGACTTTCAGACTTTTCTTTAACAAAAATTGAAACTGCTATTTCCCAACTTGCCGATGAATTTTCCAATCAAGATGTAGCTCGACAATCAAAATTATCACGCATTACTACCAAAAAATATTTGGATTATTTGGAAAAAACCGGCAAACTTTCCACTAAAGTGCACTATTTAAAGGTTGGTCGACCAATTAAAATATATAAATTGAATAAATAAAAAAACAAGCTATTGTGAAATGACCCCCAAATTTAGGACAAATTTGGGGGTCATATCATTGTCGTAGCTTGCTTTTTATTTAGATAAATTTTAGTCAAGTTTCACATCATTATCAGTATGACCAGTCTCTAATACTTGGTGGAAATTTTCATAACTGACATTAATCATGTCCGTTAAAGCAGGACTGGTATATGAACCAATATGAGGAGTTAATAAAACTTTAGGATATAATTCTGTTAATTGTCTGGTCAAATCATTAGTGATATTGCCATTATAATTATGGCCTAAAACTTCTGCTTCATCAGGCAGAACATCGCTTGCAAAGCCGGCAATTTGACCATCCTTAATTGCCTTAATAACAGCAGGATAATCAGCCAGTTGCGATCTGGCAGTATTGACCAGAACCGCATTGTTCTTCATTTTACCTAGAAAAGTTTCATCTATCAAATTATCATTTTGCCCTGGAAAATATGGTACGTGAATTGAAACAATGTCTGATTGAGCTAATAATTCGTCTTGACTTACAAACTTTACGTATTGTTTGGCAAAATCACTCGGATAAGGATCATAGCCCAAAACATTAGTCCCCATGCCATGATACAGTTGTGCTTCCGTAGCTCCAATTCTACCTGTACCTATAATACCTACTGTACTTGAATGAACTTCACCTGAAAAAGTGGCAGTCGAAACTGAAAAGTTTCCCTTATTAGTCAAGGTGGTAGCTAAGGCGGTATGTCTAAAGAGCATCATTCCTAAAGTCATAGCTAATTCAGCCACTGCGTATGGTGAATAAGCAGGAACGCGGGCAACTTTCATATCATTTTTTTTAGCGGCCTTGAGATCAATATGGTTATATCCCACTGTTCTCGTGAAAACATATTTAATGCCCCACTCATTGAATTTAGCTAAGTTGGTTGCATCACCTACACAGTTGGCTCTGAGTAAAACTGCATCTGCTCCTTTAGCTGTTTCAACATTATCATGGGTTAGCATGTCGGATTCCAGTTGCAATTCATAATTATACTTATTTAATTTTTTAAAATAATCCACTTCATTTTCACGAACACCATAGGCTACTATTTTAAACATTTACAAATTCCCTCCTAATTAATGAAATATACCAATTTGACTCAAAACGCCCAGAAAAGCGATCCATATTGGCATGGCAATAACCGCCATAATTGTTGAAATAAATGATGCATCAGAAGATAACACCGGCTCACGATCAAAACTGATTGCATAAGATGATGCAACAGCTGCAGTTGGGGTAGCCATCATGATAATAATTGTTCCCAACGCAATGTAGCTGACAGGTAAAATATTAGTTACAGTTAAAAGAACCAAGAGCAGTAAGTTCAAGATTGGCACTAGTATAACCTTGTTAAAGCTGTAGTACCAAGAAGTCTTGTTGGCAGCAGCTTCTTTGAATGAGGTTGAGCCTAAAGTTGAACCGATTGATAACCAAGCCAGAGGTGAAGCCAGATTTGCTAAGTATTGCATTGGTTTATACAGCCAAATTGCGGTTTGGTCAATACGGTAAAACGCAACGTGAACTATTGGTGCATTGGCATTGATTACACCGTTAACTGCTTGTTTAACAGCTACTTGAGGCACATAATTTTGACACAACCATAAAATCAAACCCAAGAATGTAGCAATTACGACTGGGTTAACAAACATCTTCTTTAAATTGCTGGCCTTCATCTTTAATCCAGACATCTTTATGTATGCATACGAATATAAGAAGATACGGTAACCGATGTTAAAGATGGAGCTGTACATGATACCCTTAGGACCGAAAACAGCCCCTACAATTGGAATACCAAAGAAAGTAGTTGAACCAAATGTAGTTAGTACGGCTAAAACATCTCTTTTATCTTTAGGGTATTTAACATAGGACAATGGGGTCAAGAATATCAAAATGATATAAATTACAATTCCCCAGATTAATACGTTCATCCCTTGTGATAAAGTTTCATTACTAATCGGCTGCATGAATGAGTTAAAAGCCAATGCTGGTAACGCAACTGTCAAAACTATTTTGGACAATATTTTACCAAACTTTTCGGTAAAAATACCGCGTTTACGCAGGTAAAAGCCCAATAGAATAATGAAAATTGTTGACGTTATTGAACTGACAATCGCAACATTCGAAAAAGTTACTTTGATTGCTTGCGCAATATTCATTTTATTTCCTCCTATTAGTTATTCTTTTCACATTGATAATACTACTTATTTGTGAAATTAATAACTTTATCAAACTAAAGTAACCTTTTGTAACTTATGTAAATTTAAAAGCCGTGACTTTCACTTCTGCTGTTAATCTCAAAATTAGGGCAAATTTGAGATCATAACAAACAGGCAAATCACAATGGAAGTGATTTGCCTGTTTTTAGTTATCGCTCGAATAGCGAAATTTCTTTAATTCTTATCTAATTAATCAAATTTATCGTGTTCCTTGTGCCATTCTTTAATCTGCTCCAGCCTTTTTTTAAAGCGGTCTTCATGACCTTGTGAGGTTGGCAAATAATATTCGTGTCCCTCTAAACTCGGTGGCATAGTTTTCATTGTTGTTAACTTGTCTTTGGCATAATGCGCCAGCTGGTAACCTTTACCATAGCCCAAATCTTTCATCAACTTAGTCGGAGCGTTGCGAATTTGCAAAGGCACTGGTTCATCAATCGTCTTTTTGACATCTTCTTCAGCGGCTAGTCTAGCTTTATAAACCGCATTTGACTTTGGCGCAAGCGACAAATAAATCACTGCTTCAGTCAAATGCACATCACATTCCGGCATCCCTATAAATTGACAAGCCTGAAAGACGTTGACCGCCACATTCAGTGCATTAGTATCTGCCAAGCCAATATCTTCACTGGCAAAGCGCACTAGTCTACGTGCAATATAAAGTGGATCTTCTCCCCCTTCAAGCATCCGCGACAGCCAATAAATTGCCGCATCTACATCGCTGTTACGCATTGATTTATGCAAAGCGGAGATGATATTGTAGTGTTCTTCTCCGTCTTTGTCATACAAGACTGACTTCTGCGTGATTAATTGTCCCAGACTATCCATAGTCACAGCAATCGTATTACCATTTTTGTTGCCGTTTAAGACTGCCATTTCCAGCGTGTTTAAAGCCGTCCGGGCATCACCATTGGCAAATTTGGCAATGGCTTTAATCTCCTGCGAACTGATTTTAACGGTTAATTTACCAAAGCCATTAGGGTTATGCAAAGCATTTTGCAATAACTTGATAATATCTTTGACTTCAAGCGGTTTTAAGACAAAAACCTTGCAGCGCGAAAGCAGCGCTGAATTAACCTCAAAAGAAGGATTTTCGGTAGTGGCACCAATTAACGTGATACTGCCACGTTCAACATAGGGTAAAAAAGCATCTTGTTGTGCTTTGTTAAAACGATGGATTTCATCAACAAATACCAGCGTTTTTTGTCCTACTTCGTGTTCTGCTTCAGCCTGCTTCATAATTTTACGGATTTTAGTAATACTGCTGTCAACTGCACTAAAGTTGAAAAAACTCGCCTGACTCTGCCGAGCAATTATTTCCGCCAAAGTTGTTTTGCCGACTCCCGGTGGTCCCCAAAAAATCATTGAGGAAACCTGGTCATTATCAATGATTTCCCGCAATATTTTCCCCGGTCCCAGCAGTTGTTCTTGTCCTACAAACTGATCTAGGTTTTGGGGACGTACACGGTTAGCCAATGGTTCATTTTGCCCATTATTTGTAAATAATGATTCTTGCTTCATCATGACATCTTCTTTTTATTTACTTTCAGACAATTATTAACCTAATTATACAAGCATTCGTCCACCAACGAAAATAATCGAACACTTGTTTGAACTAAATTTATTAATTAGTTTGCAGTACAATGATATAAGTAAAGAAATTGTATATTATGAGGTGAAGATATGAAATTTTTCAAGAAAATTGGTATTGGCTTAGCCGCAACAGTGTTGACAATTGGTCCGCTGATGCCAAGTCTAAATCATATTCAAACAGTGCAAGCTGCGCCAAAAACACAAAAACTAGCTAAAAACAGAATTACTTTAGTCAATGACGCACCCGTATATAATCAATATGGTCAAAGACTTAAAGCAAGAAAAAACGGGAATTATTCTGTAATTGAACCAGATGTTAATGGTTTCTGCTATGTTTCTTCTTTTGATGTTGACTCCTTAGATTATTACGGCACAATAATGATTAATGGGCAAAAATACTATAAAATTGGTCAAGGAGAATATATTAATGACGGTGATGTTAATAACGTTAACGGTAAAAGCTCTAAGACCGGTAAGCTGGTTTTGAATCACAGTTCTGCGATCTATACTAAAACAGGTAAACTAAAAGGCAAGACTCTACCAGTTAAATCAGTCGTTAACTATCAGGGCCAGGTTAAGCAAACCCAATCCAAGCAAAAATATTACTTTGCAAAATTTAACGTTTCTGAGCAAAAGGCAACCTTTTATTACTTGCCGACAGAAACAGTTAATGGTAAAGACTGTTATGCAATAGGGAAAAATCGTTATATTAGAGCAAATAACGTTGACAGTATAGATGGCTATCCTCTTATGTATAATGGCGTTACCTATGCTACTGTTCTCAAAAAGACGACAACTCAAACATTAACCAATGATTCCACTAAACACGTTCTAAAAAAGGGTCAAAAAATTAAAGTTGATTTAGCGGTTGAGCCTTGGGCAGAAGACTTTGAAGGCTATATCTATCGTCTGCACGATTATCCTAACGAATATGTTGGTCAAAGTTACATTAAATTGAGAAACTATTTGCCAACATCAAGTTACGATGAACTTACATTCACCTATGTAAGGCCTAATACAACGACAAATACTAAATTCTATAATTTTGACGGTACTCCAACAGGTATCAGTTACAGGAACCATAAGCAAAGCCCCTTGACCGTTGATGGTCTTTATTACTTATGGGTACCTAGTGAGAAGAAAGCAGAACTGTTTTATCACTTTTTAACCTACAGAATAGACAGAAACTATTTTGTTAATAACGATGGTACTGACCTTAAAAAACCAGAGCTTGACAAAAACAATAAACTAATTGAATCGACAGAAGATAAGATTCGCTATACTAACAGTTTTGTCAAAGCTAGTGATGTTACTTTTGCCGGTGGAATTAAACTTACCCCTCTCAATACTGCTAAAGACGCCGAAAATGATCAGAAAGTAGCAACAGATAAGGATAAGCAAGAATTGCAAAGAAAATTTGAGGAAAATAAGAATAACAAGAATGTTAAGTGTGAGCAACAAAGTGCAGTAAGTAATTATAATAATGCTTTGATGATTGCTTCTTCTGTTTTACAATCTCCAAAAGCAACGATTGCACAAGTAAAACAGGCAATTTGGCTACTTGACACAACCAAAATTCAATTAAGTACTTTAAACTTTGCCGAATGGAGTTAAATTAAAAATAGAGTTAGTCCACTTTTATGGTGGATTAGCTCTATTTTTATTGCTTAAATTTATTGAATATTTTGAAAACCATTTTACCCTTGCAAAAATATTGAAAGCTACGCAAAAGTTTAAGTAATTTATATAATAAAACAATTTTAAGCAGCATTTTAGGTTACAATGATATTAACTTAAGTAATTTTTTGCGAGGTCTAAAAATGAAATTTTTCAAGAAAGTTGGCATTGGTTTAACAGCACTGACTCTAGCCAGCAGTCTATTTTTACCATATACCGCTAACTCCCAAACAGTAGAAGCTGCTCAGAAAGCCAAAGGAGAAGTTACGCTGCTTAAAAACGATTATGTTTATACTCAAGCAGGCCATAAAATAAAATTGAATATTGATCACGGTTATACCGTTCCTAACGGCTTTGCTGCTGATCCCAAGGGCTACGTGATTACTGATATGGAAATTGATGAATATAGTGACGGCAGAACCAGTTATGCTTACTACGGCACTAAAAAAATTAACGGGCAAAAATTTTACAATCTTGGACATAACTATTACGTTAAAAATGTCGCAATTTTAGAAGTAAAAGGTCGCAATATTAAAAAAGGCAAATTAGTAATAAATCACAATTCACTGATTTACACCAAGACTGGCAAAGCAACCGGTAAGAAATTAAGAACTAATGCAATTGTCAAGTATCAAGGAAAAGCTAAGACTGCTACTAAAACACCCAAATATTTTTACTATCTTAAAGATATAGACAGATACTTCAAACCCCGATACATACCTACTCATAAAATTAAAGGGAAATATTATTATTCTTTAGGGCATAATCGCTACATCAAGGCAGCCAATGTCGGTTACATTAATGGTCACATTGCTCGTTACAACGGCACTGTAAATGCCACAGTCACTAAAAAAACCTATACTACAACAATAAATTTTTCTGCCGCAAAGCGGAAACTCAAAAAGGGACAAAAGATTAAACTTGATTTAACTGTTATTCCTTATGAAAGTGATGGCTTCGAGGGCTATATATACAGATTACATGATTACCCGGATGAATATGTTGATGAGGACAATGTTAAGCTGAAAAGGAATCTGCCTATTATTGATTACAGTGACTTGGTTTACACCTATGTTACTCCACTAGCAAATAACAGCGTTGAACTTTATGACACATCTGGCAAGTCAATTGGTAAACGCATCATAAAGCCGCAATACAGTAATCTGACAGTTGACGGCTTAATGTATCTCTGGGTACCCGAGGAAAACAAGGCGGAACTGTTTTATCATTGTTTAAATTACAGTGACGCTAGTGTGATTGATGCCAACCAACCAAACCCGGTGCCAAATTCAGAGCCAACTTACCCTGCAAAAAAGCAAGCACTAATTTATGGCAATAACTTTATTAAGGTTAACGCTGTTAAATACGTCAGTGGATTAAGGCTAAAAGCCCTGAATACGATTGAGCAGGCTGAAAATGGGCAAAAGATTGCTACAGGAGCTGACAAACAGGAACTGCTCACACTTTTTAATGAAGGAAAAGATCTAGAAGAAAATAGCGCTTATCATGATCTCATGTCTAATTATGATTGTGCTTTAAGAAATGCTTCTGCTATGTTAAGGTCTGATAAGGCAACTGTCACACAGGTAAATGAAGCTGTCTGGTACGTTAAAACGGCAAAAGAGCAGCTGACAACTATGTCTGTCCCTCAGGGGGATTAAATTTTTTAACATAAACAAAAAGACTAATTCGTAATTAAAAACGAACTAGCCTATTTTGTCTTATCTATTTAAGTTTGAACCCTTTAGGCAGTTGCGGCTTTTTGCCATTATACATGACATAAGTTTCTTTAGGACTCTTTTTAGCAGAATGGTTATACAGTTTTAGTAATTGCTTTGCAGTATATTTCTTGCCTTTAGGTTTTCTAATTGTGCCTTTACCTACTGCTTGGATATGTTTAAAGCCTTTGCCCACTCCCGAACTCTTACGTAAGCAGTAATGCCCGAGTTTGACAACAAAGCCTTTGGGATTTCCAGCATTTTTCAAAATCTGACTATTATGAATATTAAAATGACTTAAATCAACTCCAGCGAGCTTCTGATCATTAGTAAACATTTCCGTTGAATCGTATACTTTTGGTAACCGCCAGCCACGCAGATCAACAAAAACAAGATTATCACAGTCCATAAACATTTCGCTGACCCTGGTAACTTGGCGGGTACCCAAGTATGCAGGTCAAGCTGCTCAAGACTTTTCGCGCCCTTAAACATCCTAAGCATATCAGTAACGTTGGTAGTATTAAAGTGCCTCAAATCAATGTCTTTCAGACTGCTGTCGCCACTGAACATATAATTCATCCAGCGTACGTTCTTGGTGTTCCAACCCGTTAAATTGAGTTTGACCAAAGAGCTGTTTCCAGAAAACAGCGACATCATATAAGTAACATTGCTGGTATCAAAATTACTTAAATCCAAACTAGTAACAGCCGGATTGTGGGCGAACATTTCTCTCATATCTTTAACTTTACTCGTATTCAAGTGACTGAAATTTAGCTGATCCAAGTGAGCGAATTTTGCAAACATCCCCGACATATCTATAACATTACCAGTATTAAAGCCACTTAAGTCAAGTTTAGTTAAGTTAGAACACCCTTGAAACATATTTTTCATACTGGTGACTTTTTTGGTGTCCCAATTAGCCAAGTTTAAGTGAATAACTTTACTGCCCGAAAACATTTCCGACATATTAGTCACTTGACTGGTAGCAAAATTACTCAGATCAAGACTTGACAAATTTTGGGTACTGGAAAACATATCGGACATATTATTAACTTTTCTGGTATCAAAGTGCTTAAGACTTAGTTCAGGAACTTTTATTCCAGCAAACATACCAGCCATGTTAGTGACATTACTAGTATCAAAATTAGCCAGATTAAGTTCTGCCACCTTGCTATCCGCAAACATCTCTGCCATATTGGTCACTTGGCTGGTAGCAAAGCTTTTTAGATTAAGATGTTTCATCGGACTGTTACTAAACATACCGCTCATATTTGTGACTTTGCTGGTATTAAAACTGCTTAAATCTACTTCTGTTAGTGCTGTGTTGTCAAACATTCGTTCCATGCTAGTCACTTGGCTGGTGACAAAGTGACTAACATCAGCTTTAGTTAAAGCTTTGTCATTAGTAAAAAGCAAAGCCATACTTGTCACTTGACTAGTATCAACTTTGTCCAGGCCCGTAATATCCTCCAAATGCTCCAGACCGGCAAACTTTTCTGCCGAATTCGGAGCCATTTGAACCGTTGTTTCAAACACAATATGCTCAATATTGCCAGACCATTTAAACTGCTTTAAAAACGGTGTGCTTGATAATTGACTACTCTTTTGCGGGCCACTAATCCGCAGGGTTCTGCTAATAACGTCGTATTTCCACGTGCAGCTACCATCAGTGCCAGTCCAAAGACCGGCATCAGATGGCAAACCTGTCGCACTAATTGGGACAACAGTAGGAGTTGCTGCTGCAGCTACATTTAAGTTAGTTTGCACCGTTACGACTAAACCTAATGCCAGTGTTGCAATACCTATCCCAGTTTTTTTAAACTTGCTTAAATTTGGTATCTTCATCTTGAGACCTCTTTTCTCTTACCCTCATTATAAGAGCATTTTGCTTAAATCTAATTAATAATTTAAAACTTAAGTTAAACTTTGTCAGACCTATATCCTTTCACATTAAGTCATATGTTTCTACAAGTATATTAGGTTATAATAAATTTGACAGAAAGTAGTAGAGATAGTGAGGGGAAATTATGAAGCTGACAAAAAGAATTGGAATTAGCCTGGCTATTTTAGCACTGGTCGCGACTCCACTTGTAGCAAATTGCGATCAAATACAAACAGTAGTGGCTGCTAAAAGCAGTAAAAAGACCGCAAAGGGTAAAATTACTTTAATCTATGGTGCCCATCTTTATAATAAATATGGTCATAAAATTAAAAACAAGAATAACGATCTGCCATATGCGGAAGATGATGCCAGTGGTTATAAGTATATCTATAGCTTTAATGCAGATGTTATGAAATACTATGGCACTAAAAGAATTAAGGGCCAAAAATTCTATAATATTGGTAAAGGTTGCTATATTAATGCTGCAGATGTCAAGGAAGTTAACGGTAAAAACAGTAAAAAGGGCAAATTAGTTTTATTACAAAAATCAGCTGTTTATACTAAAGCCGGTAACAAGAGTGGTCATACTTTACCTAAGCGAGCTATCGTTAAATATCAAGGCAAAGTTAAACAAGTTAAAGCAAAACCGAAATACTATTATACTAAATACTTTAACTCAGACAACAATGAGCATATTTTCTATCTGCCACTCACAAAAATTAAAGGGAAAAATTATTATACCATTGGTAAAAATCGCTATGTCAAAGCCTATAATGTTGCAAGTTTAGATGGTTATCCTCTAACTTACAATGGGGTTACAACGGCCACCGTTCTCAAAAAGACAGCCACTCAGACTTTAAACGAAATGAAAACTAAACATATTTTAAAAAAGGGGCAGAAAATAAAAGTTGATTTAGCCGTTGAACCTTGGGCAGAAGACTTTGAAGGCTATATTTTCCGCCTGCATAATCATCATAATGAATACATAGATGAAAACTGTATCAACCTGAGAAATTACTTACCAACGACCGACTACTCTGATTTAACCTATAGTTTTGTTACTGCAAAGACTACTGCAAACGTTAAACTCTATGATGCCACCGGAAAACCTGTTGGGATTAGTTTTAACACTGCAAAGCAGTCTAACTTTAATGTTGACGGCTTGTTCTATATTTGGAATGGGGCTACAAACAAAGCTGAGTTGTATTACCACCTTCTGAGTAACAATTTAGACAGAAAAGCCCTTATCAATAATGATGGCACACAATTAAAGGCCCCGGTGACTGACAAAAAATATGGTCCAATCATTCTCACCACTAATGAAAAAATAATAGCAGCTAACAGTTTCGTCAAAGCAAGTGATGTGAAATTTAGCTGGGGCATAAAACTTTCTCCTGTAAACACTTCATTAGCAGCTGAGCAGAAACAAAAAGTAGCAACCGACAGCGATAAAGTGAAGCTCCAGAAAGACTTTGATTCTGGACAACAAACTATTAACGAGAGTGTCCATTATGATGCACTTATGCAGAGCTATGACTATGCTTTAGCTAATGCTGCTGTTGTCTTACGGTCGAGCAAAGCGACGCTGGCACAAGTAGATCAGGCAATCTGGCTGTTAAAAACCACTAAAAAACAGATAAAAACTTTAAACTTCCCTGAATTCGCCTAAAGCTTACTAGAAAGACAAACAAAAAAGGATTAGTTCTGAAATGAGCTAATCCTTTTATTTTACTAAAAATCAAAAATGAAATGATTTTGGTAACTGAGATTTTTTACCGTTATACATGACATAGGTTTCTCTAGGGCTCTTTTTGGCAGAGTGATTATACAGCTTAAATAATTTGCTTAGCAGTATATTTTTTGCCTTTCGGTTTTCTAATTGTTCCTTTGCCTACAGCTTGAATGTGCTTAAATCCTTGACCTACACCTGAACTCTTACGCAAACGGTAGTGGCCCAATTTCACAGCAAACCCTTTAGGATTGCCTGCCTGATTTAAAATCCTGCTGTTATGAATATTAAAATTAGTCAGATCAACCCCTGCTAATTTCTTGTCCTGTATAAACATATCAGTCGCATCAATCAGTTTAGGCATGTGCCAGCCGTGTAAATTAACTTTAGTAAGATTAGGACATTGAGCAAACATCTCACTTACTTCAGTTAATTTACGGATGTTCCAATTATGTAAATCAACAGTTTTGAGACTCCGATCATTTTTAAACATCTCATATGCTTCAGTGAGACTATTAGTTTTAAGATGACTTAAGTTAATATTGACAAGCTGCGGGTCATTTTTAAACATGCGACTCATACTCCTGACCCGTTTGGTATTCCAGCCTTTCAAATTAACCGTTTTTAAATTGGCATCATCACTAAACATGCCAAACAAAGTCGTATTAGACTTAGTATTAAAATGACTTAAGTCTAAGCTGGTAATTTTTTTCATACCAGAAAACATATAGCTGGTGTTAGTCACCTTGCTGGTATTAAAATGACTAATATCAAAATCAGTTAAATTTTCAGCATCTTCAAACATCATAAACATATCAGTCACCTTACTGGTATTAAAGTGCTTAATATTTAAGCTGACCATATTCTTTAATCCAGCAAACATACTGCTCATGTCAGTAACATTGGCAGTATTCCAACCCGTTAAATTAAGTTGTTTTAATGCTGCATCGTTTGAAAACATACCTGACATATTAGTTACTTTACTAGTATCAAAATTACTCAAATCCAAATTGGTCAAATTTGAATCTCCAAAAAACATAGTTTTCATATTTTGAACATTACTAGTATTAAAATTGCTCAAGTTTAAAGTTCTTATGTTCTCATTATAAGAAAACATGCCACTCATATCAGTTACGTTTTTGGTATTAAAGCCTGAGCAGTCAAGCTGTTTAACCAGACAATTATTGAACATTCGGCTCATATTTTGTACTTTACTGGTATCAAAGCTATCTACATTGATTGTTTCTGCTTTGGTACCGGAAAACATATTTGCCATATCGGTTACTTTGCTAGTATTAAAATTTTTTAAATCCAGCTTTTTAAGATTGGCTACCGCAAACATACCATTCATAGTAGTTACATTTGCGGTATTCAATTTACTCAAATCTATTGCTGTAGCAGTAGCATTATCCATACCTAATCTAAAGAACATGTTACTCATATCCGTAACTTTACCGGTATCAAACTTACTAATATCTAAACTAGTAAGTTTTGCATCACCAGCAAATAAACCAGACATATCGGTTACCTCACTGGTATCAGCGTTCTCTAAACCCTTAATATCAGACAAATATCTCAAATTAGCAAATTTTTCTTTTGAGTCCGGTGCCATTTGAATCGGATTTTCAAAAACGATATGTTCAATACTTCCAGCCCATTTGAATTCTTTAGTAAAAGGTGTGCTTGACAATTGTGCTCCTTTAGCGCCGCTAACAGTCAGCGTATTGGTAAGGATATCGTATTGCCACGTGCAGCCGCCATCAGTGCCAGTCCAAAAACCTAGCTGATTATTGCTAGTGCTGGTTGCAGTCGGTTTAATTTTAGCTGTTTTATCACTCACTTTTGGTGCTACTGAAGTGGCAGAAACATTCTGCACCAGATTAGCTCCACTCATCATGCCTAGTACTGCGGCAGCCATACCGATACCTAGTTTTGTTAAAGCATTTTGCTTTAATTTAGTTGACTTCATTTTCTGACCTCCCTTTCCCTCTTAATTTCATTGTAAGCCTTTTAAAAATTAAATAATATCATCTTTCTCATTTACTTGCGCTAGTTTCCAGCCAGTCATAAAGTGCTGCTCGCGTAAAGAACGTAAGTCATCATAATCGCTTTCCAAGCTATCAATTGCATCCTGCAATTTTTTGTTTTGCTTACGTATTTGGTCCAGCTCAGGATCATTAACAACGCCTTTTAAGTGCATTTTAGCTGCTAATTCGCGGCGTCTTTCCTCAAATTCACCCTTCAAAGTAGCAAGGGCATTTTCATATTTGACCAGTTTTTGATTAATTTTAGGAATTTCATTATTCAGACTGACAAACAATTCATAGGGCATGTTGGACTTAATACGGTTGCATTCCGTGCAGGATAATATCAGATTATCAAAATCATTATTATGTGACAGTGAAACCGGATCTTTGTGATCAACGCTGCGTCCGCGTCTGCCGCAATACTGACAGCGGTAATGGTATTTAGCACGAATCCGCTCACGGTCAATATAATCAACTTCATTGAGCTTAAAATCGACGTTTAAGCCTAATTTACTTAGATTTTCGGCAAAAGTAAATTCACTGCCGGGCACAAAATCAGTTTGACCCGTTTCACTGTCAATTACGGCCTGATTAAAATCATGTGCTGACAGTTGCTGCTGGGCCAATTCATTGCCGTCATAATCCTGAATAAAAGCTTCATACCGCTTGCGCACATCATTTTTAGCTACCAAAAAAGAAGTATTGTCACTGTCTTCATCCTTACCTACAAAGGTAAACAGCAGGCATTGTGCGAAAACTTTAACTGCGCTATTGGTAAAATTCTCCGGCTTCTCTCCTCTTTGAATGCACAGATCACAGATACTGGTTAACTTGGGATTAATCAAACCTGCTTGTTTAAAATGTTTGGCATTTATGCGCAAACCGCACGCACAGCATTGAAACTTCACTTTTAAATGTTCTCCTTAAAATTAAGACATTAATATTTAACTCAATTCTACTCAATTTAAGATAATAAAAAAAGGTGGACGTAATGTCATCCACCTTTTAGTCTTATTTAAAAACAAACTATTTATTTTCGTCTGCTTTGGCCTTGTTCAAGAAAGCAACAACTGCTGCCACGTGCGCAACACGTTTCTTGCCATTTCTTTTGTTCTTAGGTCTTTGGTTTGGTTCACAACCGGTGTTGTAATTCTCACCTTTACGCATAGTACTATACTTCCTTTCAGATTTTCGAAAATCTCATATAGTTTACCACTTAAGCTATAATGAAGCAAGATTTGCTCGTACTAGATCATTTTACTGTGATTTTTAATATTAAAAAGCGGTTCTATTGGAACCGCTTAAAATCTAATAATATTTACTAAATATTATTAGTTTATCACACTAATTATTTTCACTAACTGTCATAGCAGCATCAATCACACCACTGTCGTCAGCTAAGCTAATTGCTGCATTCTTTTCATCAACTATCAAGTTATTGCCCAAATATTGCATTTCTGCAGGACTTGTGTATAAGTCAAAGCCGGCGTTATTTTCAACTTTAATTGAAAAGTCTGGATCTTGCTTATCCAAGACCACAAATTGAAAACGAGTTCCGGCAGCACAACTGCCAGCAATATTTGAGTATTTATTAGAACCGTCGTTTAACGATAATAAAACAACTTGCCCATCTTTCACACTCTTTTTAATCTTATCAGCAGCACCTGATTTAACGTTCATTTTAACTGTTTCGGAATTACTCATTTTAATATTTCCTCCTAATCCTTAGCAATTTTCTCAAGTATAGGATATATTAAGTTATAGTGTCAAAAATTATGTTTATAGTAAAAGTATCCCTCAATCTAAAAAATTATTATTGCTAATAAGGGGAAAAAAGGTCAAAATGTATATAGCGATTACAGATGATTATAACTTGTGAAAGGGGACATTTTATGACCGTCTTGAAAAAGGTTTTTAGCGATAAAATCCTGCAAATTACTTTTGTAATAACGATTGTCAGTCTTTTTTTTGCTAGACCGCGGTTTGAGGACATTAACTTACATACGATCTTTTCAGTCGCCGCGATGCTAATCATTATTCAAATATACGCCTACTTACACGTCCTTGATGTGCTTGCGTACAAACTGACCAGTATTGCTGATAATATGCAAAAATTAAATATTTTATTTACGGCTTTGGCAATTATCGCGGGGATGTTTTTGGGCAATGATATAACAGCGCTTACATTGATTCCTTTATACCTAAATATTGCTAAGAGATGTGATTTGCCCCAGATTTTACCCGTTACTTTAATCGGTATGGGCGCAAACATTGGGGCTGCCTTTACTCCTTGGGGTAACCCTCATAATATCTTTTTAGTTAGTAAGTTTTCTGTTAACGCTGTCCAATTTTTTTCATGGTCTTTGCCTTATTTAATAATGGCACTGGTTATTACGCTGATTATTTCTCACTTTATTCCCCGCAAAAAAATTCCGCGGCAGGATGTTAAACAGATTAATATCAGCTTAAGACCAACAATCATTACTACAGCAGTGTTCGCACTATTCTTCTTGGGTGTATTTAAAGTTATTAATGTTGTAATTCCGATGATTGTTGCAATTATCCTGGCATTATTAATAAACCCCAGAATCTTGCTTAAGGTTGATTTTGCTCTGCTATTAACTTTCACATGTTTCTTTATTTTCATTAGTGATATTCAACAAATTCCGATGATTGTCAGCATTATCCATACCATGATTAATTCAGAAACTTCAACTTACTTCACGTCAATCATCTCAAGTCAAATTATTAGTAATGTTCCTGCAACCATATTAGTTGGTAAATTTACCCCTTACGCTAAAGCATTGTTTTTAGGTTCCAATATAGGTGGCTTTGGTTCACCGATTGGTTCAATGGCAAATATGCTTGTGCTCAAAACTTTTACCCAAAATGCGACAGTCTCAAGGGGAGAATTTTTCAAAAAATGGACTGTAATGCAGTTCATAGGTTTGCTGGTCTTGACAGTTGTAGGCTGGGGGCTTTTATTAATTTAATAATCAATTTGGTAAAGCTTTGCTAATGAAAGGTAGTATAAGCTTCTTTTTTATACTCAAAAGTCTCTTAATCAGTTATAATTAAGAGATATATAAGGAGGAAGACTATGAACAGTTTAACTTGGATAATTGTAATTATTATTATTTTATTAATTGCAATCTATATTGCGGTATACAATGGCTTACAAAAAGCCAAGGTTTACACCGATGAGTCCTGGAGCCAAATTGACGTCCAATTAAAACGGCGTAATGACTTGATTCCTAATTTAGTCGAAACCACCAAAGGATATGCCAAACATGAAAAAGAAACACTGGAAAACGTTGTGCAGCTGCGTAATCAGTTAACTAATATCCCCAGTGATGATCATGCTCAAACCTTAAAAGTTTCCAACCAGATTTCTGATGCGCTTAAGTCTATCTTTGCATTATCAGAAAATTATCCTGACCTTAAAGCCAATCAAAACTTCTTGAAATTACAAGAGGAATTGACTAATACTGAAAATAAAATTGCCTATTCAAGACAGCTTTATAATTCATCTGCTGCTCTATATGATCAAAAACTTTTAACCTTCCCTTCCAATATTGTTGCTCACATTCATAGCTTTAAGAAAGTTGACTACTTACAAACTAGTGAATCTGAAAAAGAAGTACCTAAAGTTAAATTTTAAATACTAGGTCAGTTCTATGTTATTTCAACAAATTGCCCGCAATAAGCGCAAAACTGTGGGTATTATGGGATTGTTTGTTATTATCTTGGCACTTGTAGGTGCAGGATTAGGCTACCTTTTTAGCAACAGACCAATTTTAGGTTTAGTTATTGCCGTGATTTTTAGTATAATTTACATGCTAATTGTCTTGCCCAATCCAGCAAACATGGTTATGAGCCTCAATCATGCCCAAGAAGTTCATGAGCAGGATAATCCTGAATTATGGCACGTTGTGCAAGATATGGCACTAGTTGGTCGTGTACCCATGCCGCGAGTATTTATTATCGATGATCCCAGTCCTAATGCGTTTGCGACAGGTCGTGATCCGGACCATTCAGCAGTTGCAGTTACTCAAGGTTTACTCGAAATGATGAACCGTGAGGAACTGGAAGGTGTTTTGGGCCATGAGATTTCTCATATCAGAAACTACGATATTTTAGTTTCTACTATTGCTGCCGTGCTAGTCGGTGTCATTTCTTATCTTTCTGGGATTGCCAGCCGCTATATTTGGTGGATTGATGATGATCGCGATAGCGATCATAATAGTGGTGGTACTATCGTTGTCATTTTTAAGGTGATAGCAATAGCGTTTGTCTTAATTTTGGGGCCTATTTGTGCCAGTTTAGCGCAAATGGCGTTGTCACGTAACCGCGAATACCTTGCTGATGCTTCTTCAGTAGAGTTAACACGCAATCCGCAAGGGCTAATTTCGGCGCTTGAAAAAATTGACGGCTCTGCACCAATGAAAAAAGCTGACCCCAGCAGTGCGGGAATGTATATTGAAGATCCTATGCGTAAAAAACGCAGTTTTACCCATTTGTTTGACAGTCATCCACCAATAGCGGACAGAATTAAGCGTTTAGAAAAAATGTAAAAAAACAACCTTTTACTCAAGGTTGTTTTTTATTTCAAATTAATATTTGCCTGCCTGAATAGTTCTGCACGCATTTGCACTGGCGTTTCATGATAATATTCACTGAACTTTTTATAAAAGAAGGACTTGCCGCTATAACCAACACGGGTAATTATCTCTTTGACGGAAATATCTGGGCGAGCAAGTAAACTTCGTGCTTCCAGCATGCGCCTTTCATCAACATGTTCCACAAAACTTTTGCCAGTTTTTTGTTTAACCAAACTTGAAAAATAATTAGGATTAAAGCCAAAATGCTTGGCTGCATCATTAAGCGTAATGTCAGTAAAATGGGCATCAATGTATTTTTCCAGATCCGTTTTTGCAAACTGATGACTTGTTGCTGGAGCGGAAGTTAAATTTTGACTTCTGACAGCAGAAACGAAAAGCAAAGTAAGCTCTGCCATTATAGCGTTGCGGGTAAACAAGTCGTGATTAAGATATTCATCAATTATCTTTTTAAGTAGATGGGCAGATTCTGACATTAACGTTCCGTTTAATCCTAATAATTTTTTTTGCTCAAAAGTGGTATTAACTTTTTTAAGCAATTGTTTTTCATAATTGTTCATTACAGTTAGGTTGTCGAAAAAGTTCCGAACATCTATATTAGGATCAAATTCAAGCTTAACTAAAATATCTTTACTACCAGGTTTTAATATTTCATAATTGCTCTTTTTCTGTAGAAAGATGATATTACCATCATTTAGCATAAAATTCTGACTATTGATCCTCACTTTAGTTGAGCCTTTTGCCTCATATAGAATAGTCAGTCCTGTTGTTTGGTAGCGATGAATGCCCGTATTACGATTTTCTAAAAAGGCTATAAACAAATCAAAGTTGCTGTTACCTGGTTTTATTTTCACTTCATTAGTATCAGACCTAGCCGCATCTATGATACTGGCTAAATATTGTTCCAATTTAACTGCTACCATTACTTTCACCTCTTATACAGTTTAGGGATTATATAGTTTTATTATATAGCAAATTTTCATCTTCCTAATATAATTTTGTTATTTTACCTTTATTATTGCTACATGAATAACGGAAAGACCCAGTGTATCTAGACAACTAATTTTCTTTTCTGTATAATAAAATTTAACATCGGGGTGCCTGTAAAGGCTGAGATTAAACCCGCAGAACCTGCTATGGATAATGCCAGCGAAGGGAAAACGAAAGATTTTACATCGTCAGGCTATTATCCTGACGATTTTTTGGTAACTAAATTGATTAAATTAAATAACCTAACATTTTCATATGATAAACAAAACCAAATTTTAACAAACATTAATTTAAATATTCCTACAAAGCAGTTTTCATTGTTAGTTGGACCAACTGGCTGTGGTAAATCTACTTTATTGAAAATATTAGCAAAGTTATATCCTGAATTTGCGGGACAATTAAGCGGCACTGTTACTCTGGGCGGGTTAAAGGCTGCTATGATGTTTCAAAATGCGAGTGAGCAATTTACTATGGCAACTCCTCGAGAAGAAATTATTTTTGCACTGGAAAACCTCTGCCTTAATAAGGCCCAGTATCTAAAACAGTTAAATGAAGCCGTTCAGTTTACCCAAATTGATTATTTACTTGATCAAAAAATTAATACATTATCTGGTGGCGAACAACAAAGAGTGGCATTGGCTGTACTCATAGCGATGAATGTTGACTTGTTTTTATTTGATGAACCCTTCGCCAGCTGTGATCCCGCTGCCCGCAAGTTCTTAATCGCTAAACTAGCACATCTGCGCGATCAAGGTAAAACAATCATCTTAAGTGACCATGTGCTAGCTGGTTATGAAGGAATCTGCGACAATCTTTTTCAATTTCAGGGTAAACGCCTGGTACAGCTTTCTCAAGCAGAGCAGGAAAAATTGTTGCGAAAAAATACGGATTCTAATTCCTATACTTTTGTCTTACCAAAGGAAAATGACCGGTCGTGCTTTACCCTGCAAAACGTTCAGATTAGACAAAATCGTTTACTTCTGAAGCAGGAACATTTAAATATTGTTTCTGGTAAAACCACTCTGATTACAGGAGCCAACGGTGTGGGCAAAACATCGCTTTTTAATGCTCTGACTAAAATGATCCCTTATTCAGGCAGCATCACCTACCACAACCGTGAAATTAATAAATTATCTACTCGTAAGTATTTGCTTCATGTAGGCCAAATATTTCAAACTGCGAGTGACCAGTTTATCAATGTCTCTGTTGCAGATGAAATTAACCTCAGCAAAAAAAAGCGGACTAATTCTTATTTTACTGATGACAAAATAGCTGCCGCGTTATCCTCTCTTGAGCTTGATTCACTGCTTGATCATGTCGTGTATTCATTATCCGGCGGGCAACAAAAGAAACTGCAAATTTTATTAATGTTGATTTCAGATCAGGATGTATTGCTAATTGACGAGCCACTTAGCGGTCTGGATGCAGATTCCGCTGTCAAAGTGATGTCTTTATTAAGAGAGAGTCAGAAAGCACGGAAACAAACGCTTTTAATTATCAGCCATGAGTTAAAGAATTTAGCTGATTGGTGTGATTATCACCTCATTTTTAAAGACCAGCATTTAACCTATACAAATAAGTGAGGTACTATCATGAATCCTAGTTTTAAATTTATCCTGGCTCTGATTATTTCTATAGAAATATCACTGAAATCAAGTTTACTAACAAACCTTTTAATCATATTCTTTGCATTGATCTATTTAATTTATAAACACATTAAATTAAGCAATTTGTTTTTAACTCTATTTATGCCTTTAATTGCTGCTTTTACAGTTTTTGCGACTTTATACTGGTTCTCGTCACAGCCCAGCTTACAGAACGCACTAAGCTTATCTAGTCGAATTTACGTTTATACTTTGACTATCTACTGCGTTTCAATAAGCACAACTGCTACAGAATTAGCCCGCTCTTTTGAACAATATTTTCATTTGCCCAGTAAATTTGCTTATGGAGTTTTGGCTGCTCTTAATATCGTTCCCCGAATGAGTGAGGCTGTTAAGCAAATTCGTACCGCTGGCATGATGCGGGGGGTATATTTGAGTTTTTGGTCACCGGTTCTTTATTTTAAAGCAATCTTAGTTGCTCTGAATTCCGCAGAAAATTTAGCTCAAGGTATGGCATCCCATGGTTACCGCGAAAATGCTAAACGTTCTGTCATTGCAGCTGTTCCTGTTAAAAAAAGTGACTGGCTACAGTCAATTGCAATTTTGGTTTTAGTAAATCTAGCATTATTGACGTTAAAATAAAAAAGTGGACATGCTTGTCCACTTTTTTCTATCCCTTAATTTATTCAGCTAAAGAATAACCTGCAACACTAATATTAACCGGCGCGTCTGCAGTGATAAAAATTGCTGGCTTTTTGGTTGTGTAATAGCGTTCTGAAAATACCAGCTCTCCGTCATTTAAGAAAAATTCAATTGAACTTGTATCAATAAAAACTTGAATTTTTAGTCTGGAGTTTGGTCTTAGTTTGCCATAACGTTGCGCGTCATTTGTCGATTTATCTGTTCTGGTCAAAATTACTTCGCTATTTTCCTTATTCCAAGATAGTGTAACCAGATTTTCCTGTTCATTTCTAAAAACAAAGCTAATCTCATTACCTAGCCAGTCTCCTACACCAAACGTTAAAAGTAACTCTAAGTGCTGCGGATCAGAAACATTAACCTGCATTGAAGAACTCGTTTGTTTTTCGTCAACTACTTTTTCTTGCCGTAATTGTTTTAACTCATTGACTGGCGTCATATACAGCTGATTATTTTTTAAAGTTAATTCTCGCGGCAAAGTTAACGCCCCACACCAGCCATCAGCCTGCTCGGGAAAGTCAGCGTGCCACATATCAAGCCAGCCAAAAACAATACGCCTATTATCAGGCGTTAACATAGTTTGAGCAGCGTAAAAGTCGTGTCCGTGATCAAGTTCATGAAATGCACCATGTTTAAATTGATTATTGCGATAATCCATTTTACCGATAAAATATCCCGTTTGATAGCAGTTAAGATACTCTTTACCGTTTGCCACGATTCCTTGAGGTGAACATAACAAAACGTCCTCTCTGCCCAACGAAAAAAGATCAGGGCACTCCCAGGTGTATCCCTCAATATCGGGTCCCTGAGAAACAGCAATCGGTCCCAAATAATCCCAGTGCAATAAATCAGTCGACTTATAAGTAATTGCACGGCCTAATCCCTTTTTGTCCTGACCACCCACAACAATATAATATTCATTTACATGTTGCCATACTTTAGGGTCACGGAAGTGCTGTGAGTTATCCTTCGGTGGCAACGCAATCACAGGATTTTTGCTATACTTTTTAAAATGAATGCCATCATCACTATAGGCAACATTTTGCGTTTGATAAAAGCGACTATGATCATTTACATCGTAGTAATGATTACCTGTATAAATCAAATACAAGCGACCATCTTTTTCAATTGCACTGCCAGAATAACAGCCATCTTTATCTTCAGGACTATCCGGCGTCAGTGCAATTGGTAATTCCTCCCAGTGAACTAAATCTTGACTGCGATAGTGGCCCCAATGCATAGGGCCCCTTTTAGATGAATAAGGATAGTATTGGTAAAAAATATGATAATATCCTTGGTAATATGAAAAGCCGTTGGGATCATTCATCCATCCAGAAGGTGTTGTTATGTGATAATTTAGCCGATACCGCTTGTTAGTAATTTTAGCCGGAGTTTGCATTTTTTCTTCCTTGTTTTCAATAAATTTTCGTTCTCTACTTGTTTAATTGCAAAATCAAATTGCCGTGATTGACTTCTGTCTCTTTATTTTCAGTTGTAAAGCCTTTTTTATATTCTGGGAATAATACCATGACAGTAGTTTGTTTACTAGCTGCTTGAATAGCTTTTAAATCCATTTTTGCAAGAGGATCACCGGCAGCTACTTCTTGACCGTCTTTTACTAAAATGGTAAATCCCTTGCCGCCTAAGTCTACAGTATCAATCCCCATATGCAATAATATTTGCACGCCATTTTCACTTTCTAGAGTAATTGCGTGTTTAGTAGGAAATACCGAAATTACCTTACCATTAACGGGTGAAAAAATATCACCGGTAGTAGGTTGAATAGCAAAACCGTCTCCGACCAATTTTTTAGAAAATGTTTCATCATTAACTTTTTCAAGTGGAAGATATTCACCATCGACTGGTGCTAAGACTGAATTATCATCAGTAGGAACAATTATTTTGCTTTCTCGATGATTAACCCGTCTCTTATTTTCCGGTAAAATTGGCTTGAATTTATTCCAGGTAAGAATAAAGATAATTGGTAAAATAAATGCAATTAAATTACCTATGACATATGGTTCAATTGGTCTTGCAACTGTTAAACCAGGAAGTACAGTCAGTCCTTGGGCTAAACCTTTAACATTGAACAACTTCATGTAAATGCCGCCGAAACCAGCTCCCAAGAATGAGCACACAAAAGGTACAATACTATATTTAAGGTTAACTGCAAATATTGCTGGTTCTGTTATACCAACTAAAGTAGGAATAAAACTTGAAATGGCAATATCTCGATCTTTGGACTTTTGCTTTAAAATTAAATACATTCCAATGCAGCCGCCACCTTGCGCAATAATTGAAACTGACCAGATAGGCTGAATATAGTCAAAACCTGTTTGTACAATTAAATTAGCCTCAATTCCCTGAATAGCATGTTGGGTGCCTGTAACAACAAGTGGCTGCAATCCAGCTGCAAAAACAAACGCGCCTAATGCACTCATCTTCATATAGAGGAAGTTAATAATCCCACCTAAAACATCACCAATCCACAAGCCGAGTGGTCCAAATAATAAGAATAGGGATAAGTTGGCTGCAAGTAAAGTAATTGTCGGTACTAAAATATATGAGACAATTTGAGGTACGTATTTGGTAGCAAACTTTTCTACTTTTGCTTGGAACCAAGCGGTTAAAATAGCGGCAAAGACACCGCCCTGAAAACCAACTGCAGCAATTTTTAGACCAAATAGGTTCCAGTATGCTGGATGCACTTGACCTAACACAAAAGCGTTTCTGTCAGCCAAATCAGGAGAAATCATGACAAAGCCAACCAATATTCCTAAAATTGGATTGCCACCAAAGCGTTTTGTTGCAGTATACATTACCAAGACAGGAAGTATTTTGAACGTAGTAGCAATCACATTCAAGAACTTACAAAAATCGCCTACATAAACACTTTGCTGTGCTAAGGACTTAGTCATACCAAACATACCAGGAGTGGCAAGCAATGATCTCAGTCCTAAGATCATAGCAGCACCAATGAAAGCTGGAATTATAGGAATAAAGATATCACCAAAAACCTTGAAAGCTTGTTGAAACTTATTCTTATTTTTCATTCCTTCATCTTTAATTTGATCTACTGAAACTTCCTTTGTACCTGATACCTTGACAAAAGCATCATAAGCTTCTTCAACTGCTCCCGGTCCAAATACTATTTGCAATTGGCCACTATTGTATATTACTCCTTTAGTACCTTCAATATTATTGAGAGCATCCTGATCCGCTTTGTTAATGTCTTTTAAAACTAATCTTAATCTAGTAACACAATGAGTGGCACTAACTACGTTATCTGCGCCACCAACATTTTTTAAGACTTTTTGCGCAATTTTATTATAATCTGTCATATATTTTATCCCCTTTTATCATTTACGATAATCGTTGGAAAATTCTATTTGCTCAACATGAAGGGCTCCATTAGTCACTGTCATACTTAAGCCATGACCAAATTTATGATAAACGCGGGCATTTAAGGCAGTACCATCTAAATAAATAGTCAGGATATTATCATCCACGATTATTTTAAGATCATATTCTTTACCAGCCCGTAAATTGATTGGTCTGTTAAGTCCCTTGTTCATCATTTGATACCACCTGTAGCAAGGATTCTTATCCAAAGTTAAGCAATTCTCATCCAAATTAAATCTGAACTCATATGATTCATCTGTTGCAGAATTTTGATAAAGCCTTACAGAAAAATCACTGACACTAGAGCTGAATTTGATTTTGGCATGAAAATAAAAATGTTCACCCGTATTTTTAATAAGTTCCTTTTCTTGAAGTGTGTCCGTGGTTTGTAATTTTTGTGGCGCAATTTCTTGTTTATTTGCGAAAGCTGCACAGATTTCTGCAATAGGGCGGACGCCTAAAGTATTATCTGAACGCTGGTAAATTTCTTGCGGTACAAAAGTACCGCCCCACTCATAGTTGTTCATGTCATTTAGATCTGTTTTGGTTGGTACCCAGCCAAAAAGTACTCGCCGCTTGCCATCAAAAGCCGTACGCGCAGCATAATAAGCACGCCCGTCAAAAGCTTCATCTTTGGGCTTAAGCCAAGGACCAGTGAGACTTTTACTCATTCTGTAGAAAACCTTATTTTTTACACTGTACTCCGAATATACCAGATACCACCAATCACCCATCTTAAACAGCTGTGGCATTTCAAACATAGTATATAAATTTGGTGCCCAAAAATCGCCTTCAAACTGCCAATTTTCGAGGTCTTTTGAAGTATATTTTACAAGCCGTCCAGTTAGTTTGTGCTTATCTTGACCTTTACGCGCCCCTAAAATTAACAGATATTCTTTTTTACTTTCATCCCAGATAACTGACGGATCTCGCCAATTACGATTGTCATAGCCTGGTTGAGGTTCAAGTTTTAAGGCATTTTTTGATTTAGTCCAGTGAACAAAATCTTTACTAGTGGCATGCAATAAAATCTGCGAAGTCTTCTTCTCTTTTAAAAATTGCTTATTAAATCCTGTATAAAAAGCATGAATACTGCCATTAGCTTCAAAAATAGATCCCGCATAAATAAATTGATCCCAATCTTGATCACTACCACGTTTTAATACTTCTCCATAATCCTGGTAGTGCACAAAGTCTTTAGTTGTTGCCAGAGACCATCCAAAAGGATCAGTAATAGGGCCATTTATATGTTTATCTCTTTGGTGATATATATAAAACTGACCATCTTTAGCATACGGCATAATGTCTCCTACCCAGACATCTTTTGGCTGATAATAAATTCTTTGATTATTAGTTGGCATTGATTTTATCACTTCTCCTTGTTAGCACTTTCATTTATATATCGTAATATACTGCAACCCGTTACATATGTCAACCGGTTACACATTACAAATTAAAAAAGTCAGCTCTTAAACTGACGAGTTTTACACGGTATGACCTAAATATAGGCTAACAGGAAGGTCCAGTCGATCTGTTTCTTTTTTACCATTAATTTTATTAATCAATTTTTCTGTTGCTACCTTAGCTATTTGAGCAATTGGCTGCCTGATTGTTGTTAATCTGGGATTATATAGTAAAGTTTGCTTTGCCCCGTCAAAGCCAATAACTTTGACGTCTTCTGGCACCCTTTTATGGTGCATTTCCAAATAAAAAATAGCTAATGAAGCTAAAAGGTCGTCTCCTGCAAAGATACCATCAATTTGAGGATGACTTTCCAAATAATTTTCAATAGTTTTTTTCTTTTTAGCAGCATCCCATACAAACGGAACCTCTAAGATGTTTTCTGGTAAATTGTTCTTTTTTAGTAAATCCATGTAGGCAATTGAGCGATCGTTAGCCGGTAATTTGACAGAACTATCTCCCCTAATATCAAGAATTTGCTTACAGCCATGATTAATTAATAGTTGCACTGCCATTTTCCCACCAGCATAATTATCACAAGCAACCGTTGTAGTATTCCTACCTAAATCACGGTCAATTGCAACTATTGGTAGTTTGGAATTTTGATAACCAGACACATGTTTATTATGTGTCCCCACAATTATGCCATCTACCTGGTTTTTGCGGAGCATTGTTAAATATTCAATCTCTTTTTGAGGATTATTCAAGCTGTTGCATAACAGCAGCTTGTAACCCTGCTGGGCCAAGAGATATTCAATGTCTTGGATTAGTTCAGCTTGAAATGGGTGAACATTTGAAGGAAAAATTACACCAATTGTATATGTTCTTTTTTTATATAATGCACGAGCTAGATCGTTGGGGTAATACTCTAATTTCTTCATGGCTACATGCACTTTATCACGAGTTTCTTTACTAATATAACCGCGATTATTCAAAACTCGTGAAACTGTAGCCGTAGAAACATGGGCTTCTTCTGCCACTTCACGTATTCCAATCTTTTTCATATTTAAAATTCCATCCTAGATTCAATCTTGTAATGTTTTAAGCCCTACTGCCATGGATTTTATACAATACGGTATTAAGTTAAAGAAATCTACTTATGATAGGGACTGCCACTATTAATCATAAAGCCGCGATAAATTTGTTCAATCAAAACGACCCGCATTAACTGGTGGGGCAAAGTCATTTTACCAAAGCTCATTAAATCGTCTGCTCTTTTATCCACTTCAGAACTTGTGCCTAAACTGCCACCAATAACAAAAGTAAGATCAGAATGTCCGTAGGTTGCAAGGTCCTTTATCTCGTGCGCAAATTCTTCACTAGTTCGCTGCTTGCCATTAATTGCGGTTACAAAAACGTATTCTTTATCTTTTATTTTGCTCAGGATTCTTTGTCCTTCTATTTTTTTGACATTTTCCTGCTCCGCTTGGCTAAACTTTTCTGGTGCCTTCTCATCAGGAACTTCAATTAACCGTATTTTAGCAAAACGGCTCAGCCTTTTTTGATACTCAGCAATAGCATCCTTAAAATGCTTTTCTTTTAATTTACCCACACAAACAATTTTAATATTCATAACTGCTATTTTATCCCCCAATTCCCAAAGTTTCCACTTACCTTTTCCACAACTGTGTAAAGTTAAAAACTACATTTTGTGGTCTTTACCTTTAGTAAGCGAATAACTTGTGTTTTGCTTATTTTTTTAAATTTATCAGGCTAAATTTACCCACAGTGAGATTACTTATAGGTAATTTTCACAAACTTTTTACCCTAAAATACTGCTGTTAAGCCTTGAACAACTGTTTGATCTAATTAATTTTCACTATTATTTACACACAATTCACAGGTTTTCAACAATTTATCCTAACTGATTTTTCGCATTTTATGCACAATCCACAAAGTTATCCACAGTTATCAACAAGATTTTTATCTTTGTGTTTTACTTGACAGCTATTAATTCCGAACTTTATTTTGTTTCCCAATAATAATATTAAGAAAAAAGCTATACTTATGTTTCAAACCGCATAGTATAGCCCTTTTTCTACTTAATTCTGGAATATTTTTGATTTAGTCCGATTGCAATTTTACTCGCAAATTGATTTCTTTTCCGTTACGATTAACGGTTAAATTGACGTTATCTCCGACTTTGTGATTATACAAAATGCTGTGTAACGAAGCAACATCTGAAACAGCTTTGTTGTCAACCTTAATAATTACATCGCCTGCTTTAACTCCTGCTATAGCAGCCGCACTGTGCTTGGTAACTGAATCTACATAAATACCATTTTTAAGATTAGATTTGATGTTAAGGTGGTTTCTATAACTGGAAGGAATGCCTTGTAAAGCAATTACTTTAACTCCCAGTTGTGGACGCACAATCTTACCTTTCTTAACCAATTGATTAACGATAGTTACTACTTCATTGGAAGGAATAGCAAAACCCATTCCTTCAACTGATGTACCATCGCTTGATTGAGAAAGCTTCATTGAGTTGATCCCAATAACCTGTCCTGCAGAATTAACTAATGCACCACCTGAGTTACCAGGGTTAATTGCTGCATCTGTTTGAATAACTGTCTGCTGATTAGCAGATGAAGTTGTGATGCTACGTGCCGGAGCCGAAATTATCCCCTGAGTAACCGTAGAAGCATATTCACTACCCAGAGGAGAGCCAACCGCAATTACTGTTTGTCCTGCCTGTAAACTCTTAGAATCACCAAATTCAGCCGTTTGAGTGACATAGCTGCTGTCAATTGAAAGTACAGCTAAGTCTGTTGTAGCATCCGTACCAATAATACGTGCATTAACTGTTTTACCATTAGACAGCATAACCTGAATTTTATCGCTACCAGAAACGACGTGGTTGTTGGTAACAATATAGCCCTTATTACCCGACTTGGTGTAAATTACTCCTGAGCCTTCGCTATATGTTTGCAGTTTTCCTTTGCCCTTATTATCATTATCATCGTAATCGCCGAAAATGTCGAAAAGGGAATTGCTGCTGCTTGTCTGTCGTTTCATATTAATAACTGAAACCACAGCACCTTTAACGTCATTATAAGCTGGAGTCATTGTCCCGCTAGTTTTAGCACTGTTTCTAGAGGTTTTAGCACTGCTGGAGCTAATACTAGTCTGTGCATTATTATTCATATTAGCATTATTAATTTGATCTAAGGCCACATATGAGGCCCCACCACCTATAAGTCCGGCTACAACACCAATAATAGCAGTCTTCAAAATGCCATGTTGCTGACGACCAGAGTTTTGATTATTCATCATTTAGTCTCCTTTATATATCTTTTTTACTATACTAACCAAATTTGAAAAAAGGTAAAAAATTTCCTTAAATTTGTACTAAATTAGTTGGCTGGACCGGGTCGGTCAAAACAATTTTAACATCACTGGGCAAATTAGCATCTCCGTCAACCATTATTTTTTTGGCAGCATTGTAAGCTAACTTTGCCGTATTATTGTGCTGACTCCTGTGTGCCAAAAAAATATGTTCTGTTTTACTTGTTACTACATCCAGCAGAGCCTGCCCGGCATCATCGTTTGATAAGTGACCAACATCCGATAATATGCGTTGTTTTAATCCCCAGGAATACGGGCCATTACGCAGCATCATGTCGTCATAATTAAATTCCATGAGATAGGCATCTGCGTCTGCAATTACACTTTTTACTTTACGGGAAACATAACCGGTATCTGTCAAAAAGGCCATTCGTTTACCGCCGCTTGTAAAAACATAATATTGTGGCTGAGCCGCATCGTGACTGGTCGCAAAAGCAGTAACATCCAAATCACCAAATGTTTTTGTTTGCCCCGGTTCAATAACATTAATTTGTTCAACCGGTATCTGCCCAATTTTTTGCGTTTCAGTTAAATATTCCCAGGTACCACTATTGGCAAAAGCAGCAATTTGAGGATAGCGCCGCATTAAAACCCCTAATCCTTTACTATGATCTGAATGGTCATGGCTTAAAAAAACCATGTCAATATCTTTAATATCAACGCCAACTTCACTTAGCAACATCTTGATTTTTTTACCTGACAAGCCAGCATCCATCAAAATCTTATGCTGCCCAGTTTCGATCAAGCTGGTATTACCAGTAGAACCGCTGGCCAAAACGGAAACCTGCACCGCATCTTTTCCTTCCTAATTTTTCTGTACATTAACATTATATGAGCTGCCCTGCAAGATTTGTGCTGTAAATGCATTAACTCTTTTAACAGTGATATTCTTAGTAGTCTTATTTTCTACCTGAATTAACCAAGTTGGTAATAAAATAGTGCTCCCGCGAACATCGGTTAATTTAGAATAACCCAGGCTAACCTGCATTACACGTGAATTGTTGACAATTTCCCTATCAGTATACATTGCTTTGACAGCATGCCAGGCACTGATAATTAATTGTGGTTCACGTACAGCATTAATAGGCCCCATATAAGAAATAGTATAGTTAACAATTTGATTATCACGCACATTAATTGTTAACTGAGCATCACTGTCATAAATACGGCCATAGTCAGTATTTTGTACATAACAATAGGTATTATCGCCTGACATACTGGGTTCGAATTTAAATTCTTTACCGTAAGGAACATTTTTAGGATCATTTTTAAAATCCTCTAATTGTTGTAAATTCTTTTTACGATTTCCACTGAGCAAAATCAGGGATTTTGGTGTACCAGTTAAAGAATTATCGCTTTTAGAATAATGGGTAGTAACTTGCGTTAAACTACTGCTTTTACGAGAAAGATAGTCGCGATTCTTAACAGCTAAGTAATAACCAGATTGTTGCTTATGCGAAATATGGAGGGGAATATCAATGCCGTCAGCACGCATCTCGGCCCGGATACTTGTTGCAGTTGAACCGGATGTATCACTTAAGCTAATAGGAGAACGCCAAATTTCGATTCCTAAATAAATATCAATTAACAAGAAAATAATGAAAAATAACCATTCTATTCTTTTACGGTCCATCTTTATTTCCCTTCTTCCATTATTGCCTGTTTATATTTATTTAAGCTCAGAAAATCAACTTTTTCCCATTCAGCCAAACTCTTCCATTGATTATATGCTTTCACATAATAACCCGGTACTAGATTAACCAGGTGGTCATGTGAATTATCCTTTTCTACACCAAAAGCCACTATTATGCGCTGAATTTCTTCTTTTCTCATACCGGCATTAACTAATCTTTGCATTACCGTTGCACTCGATGGTAGAGTTTTTGTTTGCCCATCAAAAGGTATCGGAATTTGTAAATCCGTATTGTTAAAGTCAACTTTAACTGCATCTTCAGTAAATGACGTCACTACTTGAGGACTGCTGTTATCCCAAAAGACGGGTATCCCTTCAACATAATTAGCATAGCTAATAGAATTATCCGTTGTATCAAAATAACGTAAATCTTGTTCACTCAAGCCAAGTTTATGAACAAAACTGACACTTTCCAGCAGTTGATCGTTCAGCGTTTTGTCTTTGTGCTTTTCATAACGTGTATAGTGAAAATCATGGCGGTCAGTTTTAGCCTTTGGGACTCTTAAGTTGGTATAGTAGTTAAGCGAATAAGTAACCCAGCCTTTTTTATTTGAGCGTGTAGTTACATTTGTCGTGCCTAGAAGGCGAGAAACAAAGTAAGAATCGGTTTGCGTATTTGTCAAATAGCTGTATATGCGCCAGTGGTCTTGTTTGGTGAAAAAAACCTCATAACAATTTTTGAGACGCATAAACTCAACGGGGATCTTGCCCCGAGCATTACTAGCATAACTACGCAGCTTATTAAAGTTGCCCTTAATTAAATTAATACGGTAAATGGTATAAGTCTTATCATTACCTAAATAAAGGAAATCATTACTATTTGTGATGAAGACACGGCGAAATTTCGGATCGCCTTTTTTCACATTCTTCTTAGTAAACAAATTAATGCTAACTTCTTTAGGAAAGCTTAACTGGATGCACTCCGAATCATGCAACATTTCTTCATATTCTTTTTTATCCGTACTAATTTTCTTAATATTACGGTATTTTACCCCTTTTACTTCTTTGACAAATTCCAGTGGTAAATTCTTTTTAGCATCATACAAGCGGTACAACTGACCATTTTTAAAACCATAAGAATTAGTAGGAATATAAAGATTGGAAACAATCCGATCGCGGCGGCTGCGCGTTTGTTCTGTTACCCTATTGGTTTGACTAATATGATTGAAATACTGGTCATTAGTCATGATAAATATCCAGAGTACAATTGACAGACCGAAAACAGCCAAAGTTCCTATTAAAAGCAACGCGTCGCCAAGCTTAAATTTAGACTTCATCCCAATCATCCCCTTCACTCATTGGTTCATAAGGCAGTGCAATATAAAAAGTAGAGCCTTTTCCTTCACTGCTGTTGGCCCAAATATGACCGTGATGTTCTTCCACTATTTCTTTAGCAATCGCCAATCCTAATCCTGTGCCACCCTGAGCCCGTGAACGAGCTTTATCAACGCGGTAAAAGCGATCAAAAATTTTAGTTAAATCTTCTCGCGGTATACCCAAGCCCTGATCGGCAATACTCAAAACAATGCGTTTTTGCTCTGAGTGTAGTTTTACCGTGATCACGCCACCATCAGGCGAATATTTAATGGCATTGTTCATGATGTTATCAATTACCTGCGCAAACTTGTCAGTATCGATTTCTACCCATAATGCCTGCGTACCCATCTCACGAGTAATGGTATACTTTTTGTTTTCCTTTTTATCCGTTTTAACAATCATGTCGAAGCGATCCAAGATATGAGCTACAAAATCGTTAAAGTTAACCCACTCTAAATCAACTTTGGAAACTCCCCTATCCATTCTTGACAGGCTGAGAAGTTCACTGATCATTCTAATCATGCGCTCAGTTTCTTCTTGCGTTACCTGCAAAAATTTGGGGGCAACATTGGGATCTTTCCATGCTCCTTCATTTAACGTCTCAATATACGCGTGTAAACTAGTAAGTGGCGTACGTAATTCATGGGAAACATTAGAAACAAACTGCTTTTGTGAATTTTCATTCTTCTGTTGTTCAGTAATATCATGCAAAACACAGACACTACCAGAAACAAAGCCGGTAACTCTTTTAATAAGAGAAAAACTGGCGTGTAGAATGACTTCATCCCTTGTTCCTTTACTCAGGGTGATTGCTATGCCTTTCTGGTTGGCAATTAAATCTTGTGAGGACTCTTTTAAGCCTAAAACTGTAGCGATCGGCTGATTAATGATTTCATCTTCCGTTTGGTTTAAAAAATTGAGCGCCATTTGGTTGACAACATTAACATTACCATGCCGGTCAGTTGCAAGAACGCCATCACTCATATGAGACAGTACGCTGTCCAGCCTACGCTGTTCACTTTCAGATTCTTCTTGAGAGCGCTCAATTCTAACAGACAAGGTATTAAAAGCCTGACCTAACTGCCCTAATTCATCGTTGGAATAGATTTTTACCTGACTTGAATAATCACCATCAGCAATATTAAGTGCCTGGCTTTGCATTTCCTCAATGGGCTTAGTAATCGCATGGGAGACTACTAAAGATAAGATTGCCCCCATTACTGCTGCAATCATAGAAGTGACCAAAAACATCAATGAAATATTGCGCAGGTCATTAAAAACTCCCTGCATTGACGCTCGGACATAAATTGCACCAACAGTATTGGCGGAGCCGTTACCTGCGTTCAAAGGGGTAACTTGCACCATATAGTCTCCGTTTTCATTGACAACTTTAGTTGCCTGTCTGCCAGTTGAAGTTACCTGCTTAACTAAAGTATTATTGACACGCTGACCAATCCGGTTTTTATCATTTAGATTTGAAACTGCACGAATAATATCCTTATTGTCTACAACAATAATTTCACTAATCGTACCTATACCATTGCTGTAGTCATTGACAATTCTGTTTAAATTACTGTCAGTATGCTTATTGTCTTTTAGTAATTGCGTTGACAACTGGTTAGAAACTATTGGCAAAACTTGAATGGATGATTGAAAATTTTCAATACTGTTTTGTTCCAATTGACGTGTAAAATAGGCACCAATAACTTCAATGGTAGCGATGATCATCGCCATGAACACAATAGCTAAAGTAGTATTTATCGAAATGGTTAAATGTTTAAACTTATTCCTGAATTTTTTCATAGTTTTACAAAATTAAATAAAAAGAAAACCGCGCTTGCTAAATACTGCGGGGCTTTCTTTGTTAGTCTTCATTAGGCTGTTTAACGTAATAGCCAACACCGCGACGAGTTACTAAAATCTGCGGCTGAATTGGATTATCTTCAATTTTTTCACGTAAACGGTGCACAGTAACATCAACTGTCCGGACATCACCGAAGTAGTCATAACCCCAAACAGTCTGTAAAAGATGTTCTCTGGTCATTACCTGATCCATATGCTGGGCTAAATAATAGAGCAACTCAAATTCACGGTGAGTCAGCTCAATCTTTTTACCTTCTTTTTCAACAATATAAGCATCTGGCATAATTACCAAATTGCCAATAGTAATATTTTTTGTTGAACTATCATCATTAGCGTTTTCATCTTTTTTAACAATATTACGCCGCCGCAAATTAGCCTTCACCCGTGCCACTAGTTCACGGTTAGAAAAAGGCTTAGTCACATAATCATCTGCACCCATTTCCAGACCCAAAACTTTATCAATTTCAGTATCTTTAGCCGTAACCATAATTATAGGCATATCATGCGTTTGTCTCACTTCACGAGCTACATCCAAACCATCTTTTTTGGGTAGCATCAAGTCTAAGATCATTAAGTCAGGATTATATTCGTCAACTTTTTTGATGGCTTCTTCACCATCATATGCAGTGTCAACGTCAAAACCCTCTTTTGTCAAATTAAATTTAATAATATCAGAAATCGGTTTTTCATCATCAACAACGAGAATTTTCTTTGACATCGAAAAGCCCCCTTTTGTTATCATTATACTGGTTTTTAGTTTATTAGCCAAAAAAGTCATCAAAATTTAATAAAAAAACTTGCATTTCACTGAAAATAATAGCATAATAGTCTCCGTTGGTTATTTGTAATAACGCTTATGGGTGGCTAGCTCAGCTGGCAGAGCAACGGACTCTTAATCCGTGGGTCCAGGGTTCGA
>NZ_CALYQV010000016.1 GCF_945290125.1 uncultured Lactobacillus sp.
ATCAGTATTGGAGGAGCCTGATCATGTTCGAAATTTTTCTCTTTGTCAATCCCGTTGGCATTTACTGCTATAACACAGAAGTTTTAATTCAAGATGCAATTGCCGAGCTTAATATCAACTCTTCTTTTAACTTCGTTCCTATCATAAATTCAAAAGTTATTAAAGAAGATATTATTAGAAGAAAAAAGAACGGCCAAAGAATAATAGATATCCCGCAGTATACAATCGCTTCATTTCAAGCTTTACGAAATTACCATGCAATTAAGTTCGAATATGGCAATAAAAAGGCACGAGCCTATCTAGTTGCTTTACAACAAGCCATTAGCGGTGATTTTAATAAATATTCTGAACAATTACCGAGAAAAGTTGCTCAAAATTTAAATTTGAATTTTGACCGTATTACTGATCGCAGAATTTCTCCTTATGTAGACAATTCCATTCGCCAAGATAAGGAACTTGCCCATAAGTTTAATGTTTGTAACATTCCTACAACTATTATTTTTAATGAAAGCGGCAATTACAGTGGAGTAATGCTTGAAGGGATTTTGGCTCACGATAAGTTAATTCGACTTTTTAAAAATACTGGTTGTATTGCAAAGGAAGACAAAGATTATTATCCTGCTAAGCACTTACGTCTGATCTAAAAACTTACTTGCATTATCAGGAGAATTGATTTTACGAAAATTGCTAAATACCCAAGGCGGCAAATCATCAATAGTTTGCCGCCTTCTATATAAATTGGTTGCAATCTTCATGCCATTGAGACTTTTTTGCATAAGCTGTATTTTTAGATATTGTTTTTGTTTTATGGAATCAATATAATATTTCCGCAAAGCTGGCCTAAAGTGCCACAGCTTTTTTAGTCCCCTGGCATTTATAGTAAAATTCTGTTTCTGCCAATGGATTTTATTAGTCAGTGGCTCAAGTAAAACGTTATATTTTAAACTGATAACTAGCTTAGCAGGATTAATTTCCAAATAATAATCATGCCACGGTTTATTCCTTCGAAAAAAGATAAGTTGCGATTTTTTGATGTATTGTCCTAAAAAATGTCTCCTTCCCACTATCCAGATATCTTTTACGCCTATTTGCTTATATAAAAGATGACGATGACGAAATTCAGATTTGTTGAGAGGAGCACATTGAATTTCAAATGCTAAATTTGGGCTTGCTAAGATATCAGCGCGTAATCGACCACTAGCTAATTGAACTTCCATCTGTGCGTTAAAATTGGCTGCTCTTAAAGCTGTGGCCAATAAGCTTTTACTTTGTGCATGTTCTTTATTTTCTCCACTTAAATTAACTTCACTTGGTATATGCTTAAAATAAGGTGTTTTACTATTATTTATTAGCTGGACTTCTCGATAACACTGAGGGCAAAAATAATGCCTTTCTTTATTCTTTTCATTTTCACTTATCCGAGCTTCTGCTACAGCTAAAACTAAAACATTATTCAACAATGCCGCGTACATAATCATCACCTATTAGTAAGTACGCAAAAGGGGCAGGATTTTCCCTGCCCCTTTAATTTTGCCATCCGACATTTTAATTAATGTTACTAAAATAGTCTTGCAGCTTCTCTAAAGCTTCATGAGCTATCAAGCATTTGCCATTAATGCGCACACGAGCCATTTCACTAGCTTTAACTTTAATACCATATTCATTTGCAATTGCCCATGCATCCGCCGGCTTTATTTCCAAGTAATCTTGATCAGTAAAAATTAACTCTAAGTAAAATTTGCCACGTTCAAAATAAAGACTGGAAGCCAAATCGTCTGCTTGAAGACTATCTGCCAGTTCAACTACCTGATTAAGGTCATTAAAACTATATGGCTGCTTTTTTTGCAGTTTCCAAAACTCTTTCTTCACCTTGGGGTGACCAGAAATTGTAGAACCAGTTGATTCGTCTTTATCGTTTTCATCTTCCTCAGGTTCTAAATCGAGAAAAGACTTACGGGCATCATTCTTCTTTTTATTGTTGTCAGTAAAATCATTATCAAATAACTGAGCCAAGTTATTCCGATCTTTGGCCGTAACTTTAGTGATGAGTAAATCAAGCCCACCATTATTAGGCATTACTTGAAAAGTAACAGGTGCATCTTGACTAAAAGAATGATCCATATCAATTTCATCTAAAATTGAATAAAAGAAATGCTGGATTTTATTTTTATCACCCAGTAAATCCAAAACTTTAAGACCACGATTTGCTAATTCTTGTTTACCTATTTTCACGCGAATCGTATTTTTGTTTATATGATCTACTTGCATGAGTTCTCACCTCCATCAGATATTTTGTTCTATTGTAGCGTACTTTACTCATAAAATAAAAGCGTTAGTTTAAAAACTAACGCTTTTATTTTAAACTTGCCTGAATTTATAAGTCAGCTATCTTTTGCATTTCTTCAAGTTCGAGACGGCGTACCTTTCTAGGTAAAAAGCGCCTAATCTCATCTTCATTATACCCAACCTGTAAACGACGATCATCCATAATGATAGGACGTCTTAACAAACTTGGATTCTTTTCTACTAGATCAAGCAATTGATCAATTGACATGTCATCCAGATTAACTTTAAGTTGTTGAAATGCTCTTGAACGAGTTGAAATAATTTCTTCGGTACCATTTTCAGTCATGCGCAAAATTTGCAACAGTTCATCTTTTGTTAACGGTTCAGAAAAAATATTTCTTTCCTTAAAAGGAATGTCATGCTTCTTTAACCAGGCCTTCGCTTTACGACAAGATGTACAGCTTGGAGAGATATATAAATTCACCATATATTTCACGCTCCCTTAATTAGTATCTATATAATTATATCATACTACTTCTTTTTTGTAAGTAGTTTTTTCAACTAATCATATTATCATAGTATCTTTTAAACGTGAATATTCTGTGAACTTTTTATCAAGAAAAAATAAAGAAATTAAAAAAGAATACATAATTTTTTGCTAATGTATCCTTTTTTATTATTATTAGTTATTTACTTTCTTCATTAAGTCTTTAACCAATTTCTCATTTTCTTCAGCAGTTTCTGAAACATAACAAGCTTTGTTGGCTAATTCCTTAATATCTGCAGTATTAAGTTTCTTCATCAAGCTTCTAATACGCAAAATTGAAGTAGCACTCATTGAGTACTCATCCAAGCCCATTGAAAGCAAAATTGGAAACATGGTACTGTCTCCAGCAGCTTCACCACACATGCCACACCAAATGTTGTTTTCATGTGCTGCATCAATCGTATGCTTAATTAAACGTAAAACTGATGGGTTTGCCGGTTGGTAAAGGTAAGAAACATTATCATTGCCTCTATCAGCAGCCATTGTATACTGAATTAAGTCATTAGTACCAATTGAGAAGAAATCAACTTCTTTAGCAAATTGATCAGCTAAAACTGCAGCGGCCGGAACTTCAATCATCATTCCCACTTCTAAGTTTGAACCAATCTTAACGCCCTTTTTAACTAACTGCTCTTTTTCTTCACCCAAAATTGCTTTAGCCTTGCGCAACTCATTCAGTGTACCAATCATTGGGAACATAATGCCCAACTTGCCATAAGCTGATGCACGCAACAAGGCTCGAAGCTGCGTACGGAAAATCTGTTCATTTTGAAGTGAAAGTCTAATGGCACGCACACCCAAAAATGGGTTCATTTCTTCTGGTAAATCCCAATAATCAAGGTGCTTGTCACCACCAATATCCATGGTTCTGATAATTACCTGCTTACCATGCATACCTTCAATGACTTCCTTATAGGCTTCAAATTGTTCATCCTCAGTTGGGAAGTCCTTTGAATCCATATATAAGAATTCGGTTCTGTAAAGACCAACGGCTTCAGCACCATTATCGTTTACACCCTTCATATCATTTGGTGTACCAATATTAGCAGCAATTGTAAACTTTTTATCGTCTGCAGTAACTGAAGGCTCGTTCTTTAATTTTTCCCATTCAGCTTTTTGCTTCAAAAAGTCAGAACTCTTTTGTTTATATTCAGCAACTTGACTGTCAGCAGGTTTAACAACTACATCACCGCTTAGACCGTCAACAGCAATCGTATCGCCATTTTCAACATCCTTGGTAATTGAATCAGTACCTACAACTGCTGGCAATTCAAGTGAGCGTGCCATAATAGCAGAGTGCGCTGTTCTTCCGCCAATATCAGTAACAAAGCCCTTAACAAATTTTTTATTAAGTTGGGCAGTGTCACTAGGAGTTAAATCATGAGCAACCACAATAACTTCATGGTCAATTGAAGCTGGGTTTGGTAGTTCCTTACCCAGCAAGTGAGCCATAATTCTCTTAGAAACATCACGCACATCAGCAGCACGTTGCTGCATATAGGTGTTATCAGTCATTCCTTCAAAAATACTGATAAACTTTTGTGCAGTTTCGTCAAGTGCAGCTTCACTGTTTACTTTTTGTTCCTTGATTTCGTTTTCAATGGCACCAGTAAATTCAGGATCGTTCAAGATCATAAGGTGAGCTTCAAAGACTTGAGCTTCGTCTTCACCTAAACTCTTCTTTGCACTATCACGAATTTTTTCAACTTCAGCAATCGATACTGAAATTGCTTTCTTATAGCGTGCTAATTCACTTTCAACGTCGCTAACTGTGAATTTTGAAAATGAAAGATCAGGTTCAACCAAGAGATAAGCTGGTGCTACAGCAATACCATCACTAGCAGCAATTCCTTTTAATGTCTTGGTCATTATTCAGCTAAGCCCTCTTTTTTCATAGTCTCTGAAATAGCGTTAATTGCATCTTTTTCGTCGTCACCACTAGCACTGATAGTAACATCAGCATTTTTGCCAACACCAAGCGACATAACGCCCATAATTGACTTTAAATTAACTGACTTACCATTGTATTCCAAATTGATATCTGAACCAAATTTAGAAGCAGCTTGTACTAGCAATGTAGCTGGACGAGCATGAATACCTGTTTCTGCAACAACATGAAAATCGCGTTTTTCCATTATATATATCTCCTTTGAATTCAAAAAATCAAACCGGTAATAAATACCTATTCGCCTACTTAGACTATCATTTTTTTGTGAATTAGACAACATAAATGTAACAGTTTACATCATTAAACTTCAGATTTCGATTTTGAATAAATTATTTTACCACCTCGCAATGCTTTCCCTGTAATATTTTGCCTTTTTTCAAAGGACCTTAATGCTGCTTGAAATTCAAAAGCATTTTTTGGCTCAACTTCATAATGATCGAGTTCACCATTTGCTAATTGCACAAGAATTTTTTGATAATCCAAAAACTATCACCACTTTTTAATCAATTTTGTTTATGCAATCAACTGATCATGCACTTATATTTTATCATATTAACGTTACTTACAAATAATAAGATTCAAGTTTTAGCACTTGATTATTGCGAGTGCTAATTATATAATTTAGTAAACTGATATGAAAGGCGGTAATACAATTGCTTTGTCAAAACTGTCAAAAACGACCAGCTTCCATTCATCTTTTTGCAAAGGTTAACGGACAAAGTCGTGAAATTAATTTGTGTGGACAATGTTATCAACAACTTAAACAACAAGGAAATATTAATATGAACAATGATAATAACGACTTCTTTGGTGATTTCAGCGACCTGTTTAATTATAACGGCAATGCGGGAAATCCAGGTGATCCCAGAATGGGCAATGGGAATCCAGGAAACGTCAATAACGGCAACAATGGTGCTGGGGGCGGACGCTCACTTCTTGATCAGTATGGAACCGATCTTACTGCTCTAGCCAGAAAAGGTAAAATCGACCCAGTTATTGGACGCGATAAAGAAATTGCGCGTGTCATTGAAATTCTGAATCGCAGAACCAAGAACAACCCTGTCCTAATCGGTGAAGCCGGTGTTGGTAAAACTGCCGTGGTCGAAGGCTTAGCTCAGCAAATTGTCGATGGCTCAGTACCTGCCAAGCTGCAAGATAAAAGAATAATATCACTAAATGTTGTTTCTCTAGTTCAAGGTACAGGTATTCGTGGTCAATTTGAACAGCGCATGCAGCAACTGCTTAAAGAAGTTCAAGGCCATGATGATATTATCCTCTTTATTGACGAGATTCATGAAATCGTTGGTGCAGGTAATGCCGAAGGCGGAATGGATGCAGGTAACATCATTAAACCTGCTCTTGCTCGTGGTGACTTGCAACTTGTTGGTGCTACCACATTAAAAGAATACCGGGAAATTGAGAAAGACTCTGCTTTAGCAAGAAGATTCCAGCCTGTTGACGTCAAAGAGCCTTCTGTTGCAGAAACAATCCGCATTTTAAAGGGTATTCAAAAGCGCTACGAAGACTATCATCATGTTCATTATACTGACGATGCCATCAAGGCGGCAGCAGAATTATCGGAACGTTACATTCAAGATCGCTTTTTACCTGACAAAGCCATTGACTTGTTAGATGAAGCAGGTTCAAGAATGAACTTGACAATTCCTTACGTCGACAAGGAAAAAATGAAGGAACGGATTGATGCGGCCCAGAAATTAAAACAAGAATCCCTAAAGAATGAAGATTATGAAAAAGCTGCATATTACCGCGACCAAATCGAAAAATATAACAAGATGAAGGATCAAAAGGTTGATCCGGACAAATCTCCTATTATTACCAGCAAGATCATGAATAAGATTGTTGAAGAAAAAACCGGCATCCCCGTTGGTGATTTACAAAAGCAAGAAGAAAACCAGTTACAAAACTTGGCACCAAATCTTAAGGCACACGTTATTGGTCAAGATAAGGCAGTCGATAAACTAGCTCGTGCAATTCGGCGTAACCGTATTGGCTTTAATAAATCCGGCAGACCTATCGGTTCCTTCCTCTTTGTGGGACCGACTGGTGTAGGTAAAACCGAATTAGCTAAGCAGTTAGCTCGGCAAATGTTTGGTTCAGAAAATGCCTTAATTCGCTTCGATATGTCAGAATATATGGAATCATATTCTGTTTCCAAGTTAATTGGTTCAGCACCTGGTTACGTCGGCTATGAAGAAGCCGGGCAACTAACAGAACGAGTTAGACGTCATCCATACAGTTTGATTTTACTTGACGAAATTGAAAAAGCTGATCCAGCTGTTATGAATCTTTTCTTACAGATTTTAGATGATGGTCGCTTAACTGATTCTCAAGGTAGAACTGTATCATTCAAGGATACGATTATTATCATGACCTCTAATGCTGGTCAAGGCATTAAGAACACCAGTGTTGGTTTTGCAGCTGAAAATTCTGCAGACCAACCAGATTCTGCCAGAAATTCAATGAGTCAATTCTTCAAGCCAGAATTTTTAAACCGGTTGGATGATGTGATTGAATTCAACGAACTGACTAAGGATGACTTAGTAAAAATTGTTAATTTGATGCTTGACGATGTAAACAGCATGGTTAAAAACCAAGGAATGCATATTAACGTTACCGAGGATGCTAAAAAGAAATTAGTTGATGAAGGATATAGTCCTGAAATGGGCGCAAGACCATTGCGTAGAACCATTCAGGAAGAAATTGAAGATAAAGTAGCTGACTATAAGCTTGATCATCCTGCAGTAAAGAATTTGCTAGCAAGTGTTTCTGAAGATAAGATTGTTATCAGTGAAGATGAGAACACTATTAGTTCAGCAAATGACACAACTAATAATTAAAGACGTCATTTTTTCTTAAGCATGATTATTGCAAAATATAATAATCATGCTTTTTATTAAAGAAAAAAGTTTATTTTAGTTGTATACTTAAATTAAAAAAAGAACTACTAGAAGAAACGGGTGAAATCCATGCATTTAATAGATGTAACCAATAGTTATAAAGACCTAGTTCATAGTCAATTAAATACGACCAACGTAAATTATGTCAAAGTTTACTCTCTAGGCAATACGTCCGTTATCTACACCGAAAGTGATAAAGCAATCGGAATTGTCTTGGAAAATCACAATCGACGTGTTCGTAAAGATGAAACGGACTTCGTTATTGAGCGACTTATTAAAGAAAAAAATCCTTCATATATGTTGACATTTGATAAAAGTCAACATGTAATTGAAATCCATATTGACAAATAAAAAAACTGGCTTAAAGCCAGTTTTTTGTTTACAATTTTTCAGTCAGTTTAACATCTGGGTATTTATCTTTGAAAAAGCGCTCCGCAAATTGATTTTCAAACAAGAACAGCGGTTGACCATAACGGTCTTTTACTAGTAAATTTCGACTGTTAGCCATAGCCGGATCAAGTTGCTCAGGATTAATCCAGCGGGCTACTCTGTGACCAATATTAGTCATTTCAACATCAGAATTATATTCATTTTTCATTCTGAATTTAAAGACCTCGAATTGCAGTTGCCCAACAGCACCTAAGATATACTCATCAGTCTGATAATTCTGGTATAACTGAATTGCACCTTCTTGAACTAATTGAACCATACCCTTATGAAATGATTTCTGTTTCATAACATTCTTAGCAGTAACTCGTACGAAAAGTTCAGGAGTAAATTCAGGCAGTGGCGGATAAACCACTTTATGTTTACCGGCATAAATACTGTCACCTATTTGAAAATTACCAGTATCATACAAACCAACAATATCTCCTGCTACAGCATCGGAAACCTGCATTCTTTCACTAGACATAAATTCGGTAGCATTATTGAGACGAATTGGCTTGCCAGTGCGAGCCAAAGTTACATCTAGTCCTTTTTTAAACTCACCGCTGCCAATACGCACAAAGGCAATCCGGTCCCGGTGATGAGGATTCATATTAGCTTGAATTTTAAACACAAAACCGGAAAAATCTTCATTATCAGGAGCTAAGTCTTCAGTGCCATTAACTTTATGACCGGCTGGTGCAGGAGCCATTTTGACAAAACTCTGCAAAAAAGTTTCAACACCAAAATTAGTCAGAGCAGAGCCGAAGAATACTGGAGTCTGATCGCCTCGAGCAATTTTTTGCAAATCAAATTGATTTCCAGCTTCTTTAATTAAGTCAATTTCTCCTAATGTATCTTGAAATTGGGGATTCTGACTAAATGGTTCACTAGCTGGCAGTTTACCGTCTTTATCTAAAGGCAAAAAGCGGTCAGATCCATCCTTGTGATACATTTCAATCTGATTGTTAACAATATCATATAAACCTTCCAACGTTTGACCAGAACCAATCGGCCAATTCATGGCTACACCTTCGATACCTAACAGGTCCTCAAGTTCAGCAATCAAATCAAGTGGCGGTCTGCCGTCACGATCTAACTTATTCATGAAAGTAAAGATCGGAATTCCTCTTTGCTTAACCACCTTAAATAATTTTTTGGTTTGCGGTTCAATACCTTTAGCCGAATCAATAACCATGACTGCTGAGTCAACTGCCATCAAGGTCCGATAAGTATCTTCCGAAAAGTCTTCGTGCCCTGGGGTATCAAGAATATTAATTCTTTTTCCCTGATACTCAAACTGCATAACTGAACTAGTTACAGAAATACCACGTTGCTTTTCAATTTCCATCCAGTCACTAGTAGCATAATGACCACTTTTACGGGCCTTAACCGTTCCCGCGCTGCGAATTACACCACCAAAAAGAAGCATTTGCTCCGTAATCGTAGTTTTTCCGGCATCAGGGTGCGATATTATAGCAAATGTTCTTCTCTTATTTACTTTATTCAACAGTTCGTTACTCATTAAGTATTTTGTTCTTCCTTCTTCTTAGGTTTTTCTTCTGGCACAGTCAACAAAACCGTCATTAATCTGGAACGCATCATTCTTCTAGTAGTCAACACCATGCCATTATCTAATTTAACAGATAACTTTTCACCTTTTGCTGGTATTATGCCTAACTTCGTAATCATATAGCCGGCAATAGTATCTACATCTTCCATTTCCAGATCAGTGCCGAATTGCTCGTTAAATTCATCAAGAGGCATTTTACCATATATCACATATTTGTTAGGGGCAATCTGGTGAACCAAAACTTCGGTTTGATCTACTTCGTCATCAATATTACCCACTATTTCTTCAATTATATCCTCAATGGTTGCAAGACCGACAACTCCACCATATTCATCAGTTAAAATAGCCAATTGCTGCTGAGTTTGTTGCATTTCTACTAAAAGCTCTCTGAGCTCCGTTGTTTCTGGTGAAAAAAGTGGCGGATTCATGACATCATCATAAGTAATATTATCAAAGCCTTTTTCCCACGCCTTACGCAAGACAGTTCGAATATGAATAATGCCTACTATTTTGTCTTTATCACGTCGATAAACCGGTATTCTGGAATATGGTTCACGCAGTATTTCTTTAAGATGGTCCTGCAAACTTTCCTGGCAATCTACCATGAAAGCATCAATTCGCGGCACCATTACCTCACGTACCATCCGTCCCTGAAAATCCAAAACTGCATTTAACATTGTAAATTCATTGTCACTAAGCTTTTTTTGCTCGTGTAAATTAGCAATTTCTGTAATTAAGTGCTCTCTTGTTTCTTCATCATTTGTAGGGGAAAATTTATTTTTGAAACGCTCAAATAAATTCCCCTTGTCGGGGTCGCTAGCCATTTGTGTGCTCTCTTTCTTAAAATAACGTATTAAATACCAACATTATATCATGTACGCACACAATATGTTAGAATAGCACGTAAGAAATGAGGTTACCCCATGAAAAAAAGTCATGTCATACTTGTTTTTACATTCTTACTGTTAATTCCTTATCTGTGCAGTCTGACCATTATTGGTATTGGCTACGATGCTCTTGTTTTGCATTCAGCTGATCTTTTCCGTACCACTATTGGCGCTATAGTTGGTGCTTTAATTATGTCTGCCATTAAAGCTACAATTCAAAGACCAGTAGATTTATTAGCGGTTGAAATAGACGACGGCTTATTAAAGCAGTTACTGCGCTTTTTCAGTATTAGACGGCGCTATTTTCTACAAGTTGCCAATGTAATCTTAGATTTTATTCTTTGTTTTGCAGCCACTTTTGTCGTGCGTGAATTTTTAACCCTAGATCAAATAGTGGGTAAATCAGTGGGAATTGTGATGCTGATTATGCTCTTATCAACTTGTCTGGGTGCATATGTTGAATACGACAACCTATCAATTGATCCCAAACAACATTGATTATTAATAACTGTCATCAAGATATAATTCTTGGGTCAGTTTTTTTGTATCAAAATTTAAGGTTTGCACAATATAAGGTGTTAAACTATCGCCGGGATTTTGGTAAATTTTAATTCCTTCGTCAGCAACTGCAGCTAAAAACTGCGATATAACGATATTTAATGGCTGACTAAAAAAGGAAATATTTTGCTTTTCTTTTTCTTTAATTGCCACTTGGGCTTCAGACAAAACAAATTTCATCAGTCCTTTAGGAACTTCAACCTCGTTTAGTACAATTACGCCATACCAATACATAAAATTTTCAGGACCAAAAACCACCAAACTACTGCGAGTATTATTCAAATTATTCTGGGCAATAAAATTCAGAAAAGTCTGGTCTTGTTCCATTGCCATATTTGATTCGGTGAAAGTTTTCTGTTCATCCATTAATTGGTCCGGAAAAGGGCGTCCAACAAAAGTTACTTTTTTCTGTAGTTTTTTCATAAAATCTCCTAATATTCAGCTAATTCAGCTAAGGGAATAATCTCACCAGCTAGAAAAGCATCAATTTCGCTAGTGGTAAAGCCGTGATTAAATAAATAGTTGCGTATTTTTTGCTGTCTCTGATTTTCTGGCAAACGGCGAAACCGCTTATAGGCTTTGATCCCCTGTTTTTTTAATGCTGCTATTTGATCTTCGTCATTTTGCGATAAATTAATTTGAGCAATTATTTCACTGGCAAGAGCACTAGAAAAGCCATGACTTAATAACTTGGCTGTCATTTTACGTTCAAGCTCGCGTCGTGCCAATTTGCCCACTTTACTTTTCATAGATTTAAGGACTTTCTCACCCGGCTTAAACCAATCATCATCAGCTATTTTAGCTAAAGTATTGTCAATTATTTCCGGAGCAATGCCCTTCTGCCTCAACTTATTGCTGATACTAAGTGGACCATCAGTACCAATGCGCAAATTTTGTCTAACCAGTAATTGGGCATATTTGGCATCGTCTAAAAAGCCCATTTCTGTCAGTTGACTGACTGCTGCTTGCGCGGAGTCATTATCAATACCATGTTTATTAAGATATTGTAAAACTTCATAAACAGTTCTAGGTTCATAACTTAAATAATTAGATGCAATATTGGTAGCCTTGGCATCTTGATCAAATTGCTTAATTTCAGCAATTTGTTCTTCAGTCAGTTCTTGGCCTTTTAAAAGCATAAATTCAGCCACAGTTTGCTCAGCAGCGGAAAAAGAATACTTACCATCTAAAAAAATATTAAATCGTCCGGGTCTTTTTTGACTACTTACTTTAGTAATAATTGGCATAACAATTTCACCTTTCTAGTGCTTAACTCCAAGCTAGCAAATTTTGGTTAATCTTGCTAAATTCTTTTTTCTGGGAGTACAATAAATTGTTAACATTTACTATTTTATTGTAGAAAGAAAACTATGTACAAGAAATTTAATCAAAATAAACCAAAAGACAAGGATATTATTATTACAATTAAAAGACTGGGCATTAATGGCGAAGGAATCGGCTATTACCGCAAAAAAATCATTTTCATTCCAGGTGCCTTGCCCGCAGAAGTGGTCGTTGCCAAAATTATCAAAGAATATCCCCGTTACATTGAGGCAGAATTAGTCCGCATTAAAGAAAAAAGTCCAGACAGAGTAGCATTCCCGGCTAAAGTTAATCCGGCAATAGGTGGGCTGGAACTGGCTCATTTAGCTTACCCTAAGCAACTTGAATTTAAACGGGACAACGTCCTTGAAGCTTTGAAAAAATTTCATCCCCGGGGATACAGTAAGTATAAAGTTAAGAAAACCATTGCGGCTCCAGAGGAATGGCATTATCGTAATAAAGCGCAATACCAAATTGAACAGTCTCATGGACGGACCAGTTTGGGCCTTTTTGCACCTAACTCACACGAGCTGTTTGATTTACCTGCTATGCCAACGCAAAGCCAGGCCACTCAAGATACTGAACGCAAAACCAAAAGCTTAGTAGAAAAATTGCACGTTAAAATTGCCGACCCCTACCGCCATTTTGACGGTTTAAAAACAATTGTGGTGCGGCAAGCATATGCTACTCATGAAATACAAGTAACTTTAATTACAATTGGCCGTAACATCAAAAATTTAGAGCAGCTTGCAGAACAAGTTATGCGCCTGCCAGACGTGGTCAGCGTCTATCAAAATGAAACTGACTGGCGTAACCCCCAGGTTTGGGGGAACAAAACAGTTAGGCTGGCTGGAAAAAATCAGATAACTGATGAAATTTTGGGCAAAAAGTTTGCATTATCACCGCAAGCATTTTTCCAATTAAACCCAGTTCAAACTATTACGTTATATTCAAAAGCACTGAAATTTTTAGATTTAACACCAACTGAAACTCTAATAGATGCATATAGCGGCGTAGGTACACTCGGAATCTTAGCCGCTGATCAGATTAAACAAGTTATTGGCATTGAAACTATCCCCGAAGCAGTCGAAGATGCTAATCATAACGTAGAACTGAATCATATTAAAAATGCTAATTACATTCAGGGAAGCGTGGAAAAGATTTTACCAGAATTAGTCCAAAATGGTATGCCCATTGATGCTTTGATTGTTGACCCACCGCGAACGGGACTGGCAAAAAGCTTAATCAAAACCATACTAAGAGTAAAACCTAAAACTTTTGTATACATTTCTTGCAACCCCTCTACTTTGGCACAGGACTTAGTTCTTCTAAGCGAAGCATATAATGTCAGACTAATTGAGAATGTAGATATGTTGCCTCAAACCCCAAGGTGTGAATGCGTTGTTAAATTAACTTTAAGGTAAAAAATAGTTGTCACTTGCTGTGGCAACTATATTTTTGTGGGTCAGGTGTAGATTAAAAACTTTTCAGTTTAGATGAAAAATTTCACAGATATAAACATACAAAAATCGAATTTTTTCGCGATAAACTTGTTTTTAAAGATTCAATAACAAACATATTATGGAGATAGAAATTTTGTCAACCTTAACCACAATTCTATAATATCAGACTTATGTAAGCGCTAGCAAATATAATGCACGACCTACCTGACATATTTAGCTAAAAATGCTGCAACACGTCTTTTGTATTCTTGGGGATGCTTTGCAAAAGACTTGGCATGTTTAGCTTTGGGAGCAACCCATATTTCCTTTGACCCTCTGGTAGCTTTATAATTAGGGTAGACCATCTTGGTTGGAACAAAATTGTCCTGACTACCGTGAATAAAAAGCATTGGCCTGTGATTTTTATGTAATTGCTGCACGCTGGACGCATCACCCATAAAATAGCCAACTTTGATTTTATTAATGCCGCTCAGAATTTCAACTAAAGGAAAGCGAGGAAAGGCAGGCATATTGTACAGAACCCCTGCTTCGTGTTCGATTTCGTCTTTAACACTGGTATAACCGCAATCTTCAATAAACGCTTTAACTTGGTGAGGCAATTTTAACCCACTAGTCATCATGGCAGTAGCCGCACCCATGCTTAACCCATAAACTACAATCTGCTGCTGGTTACCCTTTGTTTGTAACAAGTATGAAATCCACTTTTTCACATCGTCTTTTTCCGGCCAGCCATAGCCAATATAATGCCCTTCGCTTTGACCCTGTGCTCTTGGATCTGGAGTTAGAGTATTGAAGCCTAATTCGTGAAACAAGGCATCATATTCTCCCATGTCCTCTTTAGTATCCATATATCCCGGTAAAACTACAGCAGTTTTATGCGAATTTTTATAAGGAATGAAGTTTGCTTCTAATTTAAATTTTTCATCAGCTGATTCAATATGCCATTTTTGTTTAGCAGTACCTTTAAACCACTTTTTTTCATGGTAAAGGGGATCAGATTTTTTGAGAACCTTACTTGAAGAACTTAAAAAACTCTTTTTACCAGGAACACAGGCCACTCTAAAGAAATAGTAACCTGCCCCGGTAAATATTAAGCATACTAATAAAATAATAACAATTGATGAAAGCCACAACTTTTTATGCTTTAATTTTTTCAATTAGTTAAGCCACCTTCACTAAAAATAATATCTTATAGTATAACATTTTTAATTTGTATAGGAAAAATAAAAAATGAGATTAACAGATTTTTTGCAATTAACTAATGACTTAAACAATCAAACCAACTTCTATTTAACTATTAATCAAAGAAATGTTCCGTTGGCAAAAGTAAAGATTACAAGTACGGCTTGCCTATTTTTTCCCGGCAAAAAGCCATTAACAAAAAGCAAATTCAACAGCTTAGTAAAAAATATTCATGGACGCAGTATTCCAATATATATTAATTATAAAAAAGAAAAAATTGCCGTTTACGGTATTCAAATTTTACCCGACCAAAATGCAGTCAGATTAACCTAAAAAATGCCACTAAAAGCGGCATTTTTATTTGTTTAGCTATTTTTGACGGTATTGACGAACGTGATTTTCAGTGCCAGCAAAATACCAAGTACCACTCTTTTCATCACTTGCAAGTTTTAAACCATCTTGTGGAACCTTCAAAGCTTGATTAAAGATTTGCTCATATTCTGAAATAGTTAACTTTTGTCTTCGAGCAATCATTTCTTGATCTGCTGTTTGGTTTAAAGCTTTACCATAGTCCTCACATATTTGACCAGAATAAAATTCTGCCATAGCACCTGAACCATATGAAAACAAACCCACCTTTGCATTCGCAGGCAACTGAGCATTTTCCAACAAGCTCAAAAAGCTTAAGTATAAAGATGCAGTATAAATATTACCAATTTGTTTACTATAATAAGCACTTGCAGCAAAATTATCGGCTAGACGCTTTTTAGTTTCATCATCTCGCTTCTCAATTGCCAACTGGTTTGCCTTAAAGCCCATTTTGACAAAGGGCAAGTGATAAAGAAGAGCGGTAAAATCACTGGCTTTTAAACCCGTTTGTTTCTGATAATCAGCAAATGTGTGCCTGAAAAAGTCGAGGTAAACATCTTTAGAATATTTACCATCAACCAGGGCGACTGCAGAATCGTTGGGACGCCAAAAATCATTAATATCAGCACTATAGGCGCTGTGACCAGCACTTAAAGTCATTATTCGCGGGTCAGCTTTAACTAACACACTGATGCTGCCTGCACCCTGAGTTACTTCCCCACCAGTATTAATACCATAACGAGCAATATCCGCTCCAATCACAATCGCGCTGTGATTGGGGTGCAAGCGTACATAATCACGAGCAATCATAATGCCTGCTGTCATGCCAAAACATGCTTCTTTTACTTCAAAAGTTCGCACATTTAGAGGCAAGTTTAATGCTGTTTTGATGAAAAGCGAAGCAGATTTGGATTGATCGACTCCGCTTTCTGTTCCCACTATTAATAAACCGACATTTTTACGTTCAATATGATCCAAATACCTTAATGTTGCGTTAATTCCCATTGACACAGCATCCTGGGTTTGATCAGCTACACTCATTTTTTGCTGCCCAATTCCAATCAGAAATTTATTGGGATCTTCATTACGAGCATGAGCTAAATCTATCATATCGACATATTTGTTAGGCGTATAAAAACCAATTTGATCAATTCCGACTTGCATTGTTTTCCTTCCTAATTTCCTTTAAAAAATTTTGTGCTGCTGTTTGACTATAAAGTTTGTTATTAATTAGCATCTGTAATACTTTTTTCTTTTCAGGAGAAGTTGCATCCAAATTAGCAACAATATTTCTGGCTTGCAACTTCATGTGCCCTTTTTGAATTCCCTGAGTGGCAATCGCCAATAAAGCAGCTAGATTATTAGCTAATCCAATCGTAGCAATAATGTTCGCTAGTTCCTGACTAGTAATCTTTTCCCCTAATATCCGGTAGGTTTGCTTGACATCTTTTCTGGACTTAATTGAGCCACCTACAACACCAATCGGTAAAGGAAGGCTGAGCCCTCCCACCAGTTTTTCATCTTGCACATACCATTTACTAAGACTGGTATACGAGCCACTTTTTGCTGCCCAAACGCTGCAGGCGGCTTCAACTGCGCGAGTATCATTACCGCTAGCCAGCAATACTGCCTCAACGCCGTTCATAATTCCCTTGTTATTCGTAACGGCTCTCATAGGATCAGTTTGACCAATTCTACTGAGTAACGCAATTTTTTGTGCAGTTTCTATTCCGCCAATTACTTCTACTGGTATTTCTGCTTTTATCTTAGTTATTTGACTGGGATAGTTAGATAAAATAGCAAATAATTTTTGCTTAATGCCCGAAAAAGCAGCTAACTGCTTAGCCATATACTCTAAAATAGAATTTACCCTATTGGCGCCCATCGACTCTGCAGGGTCAATCAAAACCTTCAGAAAAACTAAATCTTTTTCTTGTTCTGCGGTAATAGTTTTTACTCCCCCACCATGAAAAACTAAACTAGCATATTCATTGTGTGCCTTTTTGATTAATTCAGGAAAAAAAGCTTGTAATTGAGCTATTTTAAAATCAGCATCAACTTGTAAAACGATTTGACCCCATATACCATTGCGTTGACTATCAGCAGTAAAACCACCAGCCTCTGTCACAATCTTCACAACATGATTAGCAGCAGCAACTACTGATGGCTCTTCTGTAGCCAGTGGCACTTGATAATTTTGATCATTCACCAACACATTTTGCACAAGACCAACTGGTAATCGCAATTGACCTATGACATTTTCACTCAATAAGTCAAGATCATGCAAAACTTGCTCATCAATTTCATCTAATTCAATACCGCGCTGACGCAGTAAGGCCCTTCTTTTTGCAGGTGTTAATTCATAAAATTTCATTTAAATTCTCTCAATCTCACATGCAATTGCCTGGCCCCCTCCTATGCAAAGAGTAACCAGCGCTTTATGACCATTGATATGATTCATAATGTTAATTGCCGTTCCGACCAGGCGAGTACCTGTAGCTGCCAGAGGGTGGCCTAAAGCAATAGCACCGCCAAAAATATTTAATTTTGCTGGTGGAATCTGTAATTTTTGAGCTAAAACCACACTAGGCGCAGCAAAAGCTTCATTGACTTCAATCACATCATAGTCATTAATTGTCTTGTTGGTTTTTTGCAATAGCTTTTCTACAGCGTAGTATGGTGCCATGCCCATATAAGCAGGATCATTTCCTGATTCGACAAATGCACCCAGCCGAGCCAGAGGCTGTAAATTCAGCTCCGTTACTTTTTCTGCTGTTGCTAAAATAACCATGCTGGCGCCATCACTTAGAGGAGAAGAATTACCAGCAGTAACATTACCATCTTTTTTAAAGACCGGCTTTAGTTTACCAAGTGCTGCTAAATTAGTATCCGGACGAATATTTTCATCCTGGCAAACAATCTTGTTGTTTATTTCAACGTTAATCATTTCATCTTTGAAAAAATCCTGTTGGACAATTTCAGCTGCCTTATGGTGTGAAGCTACACTGTACTCATCCATTTCTTGGCGGGTTACACCGTATTTTTCAGCTACATTTTCTGCTGTAAGTCCCATATGTTTGCCCGAAAAAGCATCAGTCAGACCATTTTGCAGCATTTCACTTTCAAGATCAGGCTTTTCTTTGCTTTCGGTCAGGTAAACAGCATTAGACATACTCTCGGCACCGCCCACTGCGACCAGACCAAAATCACCCATTTCCATCTGACCTTGAGCTAAGCGCAGAGCTTTCAAACTCGAACCACAAACTTCATTAATTGTGACGCTGCTACTTTGGGGACTCATATCAGTATTCAAGGCAACTTGGCGAGCCATGTTTTGTCCTAAACTTGCACCTAATACGTTGCCCATGAACAGAGCATCAACGCTTTCCGCATCTAAATTAATGCTTTTCAAGGTTTCACTTAATACAATCTCACCTAGATCAATGGCACTTTTTTCAGCCCATAAACCATGATAACGACCAAAAGGTGTTCTTTTAGCTGCAACAATATATATCTCTTTCATTTTATCTATCCTCCAGCAAAAAGTTCCAAGCAGCATGATACAAAAATTTTCTACCCGAAGACAGTGATTAGTCCGACATTAAGAAAAATTTTATATAAAAAAAACCATTTGTTAATGGCTTTTATAATTATTAAAAATGTTAATTGGCTATTTTTGTGATTGTTCTTCCAATTTTTTACCTAAGTTAATAATATATTTACGCAGAGCGTCTTTAGTTTCGGGATGTTTAAGACCGTAAATAATCGAAGTTTCAAGGTAACTTAGCTTATTACCAACATCATAGCGATCGCCGTTAAAAACATGGGCAAGTACACGCTGAGTTTTATTCATAGTATTAATAGCATCTGTTAACTGAATTTCGCCACTCTTATCAGGTTTTTGCTCCGCCAGTATCGGAAAAATTTCAGGAGTTAACAGATAGCGGCCAATGATTGCATAGTCACTTGGTGCCTGATCAATTGCCGGCTTTTCCACAAAAGACTTAACGTTAATTAAGCCAGGCTTAATCTCAGTATCAGGATCTATTATACCGTATTTATAAACCTCTTTATGAGGCACTGGCATAACAGCGATGGTAGAAGCACTAGTTTCATTATAGCGATCAATCAGTTGTTTAGTTAAAGGTACTTTATCCATCATCAGGTCATCACCAAGCATTACCACAAAGGGTTCATTACCCACAAAACTGCGGCCACGAGCAATCGCGTCACCTAAGCCAGCAGGATATGGCTGACGCGTGTAGTAAATGTTAATACCCAAGTGTGTAATTTCCTGCGACATTTTGAGCAGACCCGTTTTACCCTTTTCTTGTAAATTTTGTTCAAGTTCAGGATTTGAATCAAAATGATCTTCAATAGACCGCTTATTTTTACCAGTGACAATTAAGATGTCCTCAATACCGGACTTTTTGGCTTCTTCAACAATGAATTGAATTGTAGGTTTGTCTACGATAGGCAACATTTCCTTCGGCATTGCTTTAGTTACCGGCATAAACCTCGTACCAAGACCTGCTGCAGGAATAATTGCTTTTCTAACTTTCATACCTTTTACACTTTCTATAAAAACATAAAACTAATATACCAAAATAAAGTCCGTTGTGCCAATTTTTACCGGTTACGCTTTCTTTGAATATATTCTGCTAAGCGCCCTACCGAGTAATGAACTTCTCCATATTTTATGGTCGCAATTGCAGCATTCACACAAGTCCCCAGTAAAAAGAGAATTGATGAGATATTCAGCCACAGCATAAAGATGATGAAAGTACCAATAATACCGTAGTTTTCCCAGCTGATACGAAAATGATGCAAATAAAAGCCAAAAAGCCAAGACAATACAATCCAGCCCAATAATGTAGTAAAAACGCCTGGCCAAATAACCTTTTTCTTCAATCTAATATTGGGTAAAAAAGAATTCAGATAATACAAAGAACCGATCATGGTAATAATTATGACCGGATAACGGTAACTGAATATTTTTTCAATTTCACCAACAGAAAAGGAAAATATAGGCCGTAAAAATTCTAAAACTTGTTGACCAAAAATAAGCGTTAAATTGAGCAAAGCAAAAACAATAATCATTATATTGGTTAACATAATGGTAATCGAACGTGTCCAGACGGTAATCTGCCACTTTTGTCTTAATTCAACAGCGCGCACGCCATATATCCGGTTCATACCGATTCTAATCGCGTTTACCAAAGAAGACACGGACCATAACGCCAAGATAATACCAAATGAAATGTATCCGGTTGATTTGCTTTTTAGCAATGAGTTAATTATCGGCATGATGAATTTAGCAATTTTATCTGGAAAAATTAACTTTAAATAGCTGGCAATTGGGTCAGTATCAATATGAAATAAAGGCAAAATATTTCCGATGATGATTATAAAAGGAAATATGGAAAACAAAATGTAGTATGCAATCGCAATCGCACTGGTTAAAACTTCTCCCTGAGAAAATTTCGCAGAAACAGTTTTATAAAATAAAAAAGAGCGTTTCCTGATTGCCTCAGCTTTTTTACCCATGCACTTTAATCATCCATTTCGTCAAAATGTGGTAAATATTTTTCGTAGCCGTCATAAGGCTTTTGTAAAGTCAAAATCTTAGGACCATCTTTAGTAATGGCAAATGTATGCTCAAACTGTGCTGACTTTGAACCATCAGGAGTAGCGTAAAATACCCAGTCATCCTTAGGATCTGGGACGCTTTTTTCAATAATGCGCCAGTCTCCACCGGCTTCAACCATTGGCTCACAAGTAATAGTCATCCCTTCGCGTAAACGCAAACCATGACCGGCCTTACCCCAATGTGGTACTTCCGGATCTTCGTGAATACTTGGTTGAATACCATGACCTACCAATTCTTTAACATCACCATAATGGTGCTCATCCTCTACAAAATGCTGAATAGCTGCTCCGATATCTCCAATTCTGTTTCCTAAGACAGCTTGGTCAATACCTAAATACATAGCTTTCTTGGTAGTTTCCATTAAATCCTGATCTGCTTGAGAAATTTTGCCTACTGGATAAGTCGTGCAAGAATCAGTTTCAAAGCCATTTAAATTGCAGGTAACATCAACTTTGACCAAGTCACCCTTTTTTAAAACAGTATCTTTACGCGGAGTAGCGTGGGCAATCTGATCATTAACGGAAATACACGTACCGTATTTATAGCCTTCAAATCCCTGCTCTGACAAGCGACCACCACGACTTTTGACAAAATCCTGGCAAAATTCTTCAATGACCCAGGTAGTAATTCCAGGTTTAATCACATCCCGCAAGCCTTCAAACATTGATGCCAATAGTCGGCCTGAGGCTTGCATGCCCTTTAGTTCTCTAACAGATTTAATCGAAATCAAATTTAAATTCCCCTCTGTAAAATGATATTTGATTACATTATAGCGTTTTTTAAAACTTTACTAAAGAATTTCATTAAATGCACAAAATTAGGTATAATGTTTTGGTGAATCAGTTTTGTGTGAAAGGTATGAGCAAAATGAAGGCTAGAATTGTCTATGCAAGTATGACAGGGAATGATGCTGATATGGCAGATATACTGGAAGAAGATCTCCAAGATTATGGTTTTGAGGTTGAAACCAGCGAAGCCGAATTTACCGATGCGAGTGACTATTTGGCGGCTGATTTGTGTATTTTTGTCACCTATACTTATGGTGAAGGCACCATGACCGATGAAATTGCTGATTTTTACGTCCAATTGAAAGAATTAGATTTATCTGGAAAATATTTTGCGGTGATGGGAAGCGGCGATAAAGTATACACTGGTCATTTTTGTGAAAATGTTTTTGACTTTGAAAAAATGTTCAAGCAGGTGGGTGCTAAAGAAGTTACTAAGCCTGTAACAATCGAAAATGCTCCGGACGATGATGACATCGCCGCAATCGATAATGCAGCTAAGGAAATGGCTGATCAACTAAATGGCTAAGAACAAAAAATTGGATTCGCAAAAATTTGACTTAATGTCTGACCCCAAAATTCATCATTTAGCACAAAACCTAGTTAAAAGACACCGCAACCTATTTGTTTATATGGTTTTTGGCTTTATTGCAGCTCTTATCAATACTGTTGTATTCATGGTTTTACATAAGTGGTGGCATAGCGTTGTTTTAGTCTCTAATACAATTGCGTTTATTATTTCTAACCTTGCTTCTTTTGTATTTAACCAAAAAGCGGTATTCATTAATAATGTTGATGAAGAACATTCAACCTGGCAAAAATTAATTGTCTTTTTTACTTACAGAATCATTAGCCTTATTCCAGACAGCTTAATAATGCTTGTTGGACTATCGTGGCTTCATTTAGACGCCCTCTTAGTAAAAATCGTTGACCAAATTTTGGTTGGTGTTTTCAATTACCTCACTACCAGATCGGTTTTTCAGGCACAAGAAACAACTATGATTACTCGGGCTAAAGAAAAAATTAAAGCTCGTAAAGAAAAAAGCAATAAATAAAGCCAAGAAAATTATTTCTTGGCTTTTTTAATTTGCTTATTTAAAATCTACTGGTCTTGCACCTTTATTTTTGCGAAAAGTAATAGGCAATATCGTCCATTATTCTTTCAGAAGCATGACCATCACCATAAGGATTTCTTGCTTTGGCCATCTTCTCATAAACTTCTTTATTTTCAAGTAATTCCAGCATTGCCTTTTTGACCTGGTCGACTTGCGTTCCTACTAATTTAAGTGTTCCTGCCTCGACACCCTCGGGCCGTTCCGTAGTATCCCGCAAAACCAGAACTGGCTTGTTTAATGCAGGTGCTTCTTCTTGAACCCCACCCGAGTCTGTCATAATAAAGTAGCTCAATTTAGCTAAATTATGAAAATCGACAACGTCTAAAGGTGCAATCAAATGAATTCTCGGGTTATTGCCTAAAATTTCGTGGGCCACTTTTTGTACTCTCGGAGAAAGATGTACGGGATAAATAATTTCAACGTTATCGTGACTGTCAACGACTTGTTTCATAACTTTGAAAACTCGTCTCATTGGCTCGCCTTGATTTTCTCGTCTGTGCATGGTCACCAAAATTATTTTATTGCCTGGTTTAATTAAATCCAATACTTCATGATGATAATTATCCTGCACAGTTTCTGCTAAAGCATCGATTGCAGTATTACCCGTAATAAAGATATTTTCTGAATGATGGTTCTCCTTTATTAGATTTTGCTTACTTACTTTAGTTGGGGCAAAATAAAGATCGGTCAAGTCATCAGTCATTTGCCGATTCATTTCTTCAGGAAATGGTGAATACTTATTCCAGGTTCTAAGACCAGCCTCAACATGGCCCAAAGGACATTGAAGATAAAAGCTGGCTAAACTAGCAGCAAAAGTAGTAGTTGTATCACCGTGAACTAAAACAATATCTGGTTTGACCTCTTTCAATACCTTAGTCATATCAACCAATACTTTAGCTGTTATGCCTTCTAAAGATTGGTTCTTTTTCATAATATTAAAGTCATAGTCAGGCTTAATTTTAAAAATGTTAAGCACCTGATCCAGCATCTCCCGGTGCTGTGCTGTTACAACCGTGACTTCTTCAAATCTCTCATCTTGTTTAAGTTTCTGTACCAAAGGCGCCATCTTTATAGCCTCTGGCCTGGTACCAAAAACTACCATTACCTTAATTGTCTTCATAAAAGCCTCCATATTCTATTTTATATTAATATATTAACTACATAAAAACAAGTTAATTATGGTTTAATAACTAACGAGTTACTAAGGCTGGTGAAAAAATGATGCATGGATTTAGCTTATTACTAATTACTGGACTGCTAATTGTTTTGGCAACTTTTTGCTTTGTCTTCAGTTTTGATAAGAGAAATAAAACTAAAACCAGAAAAATTTTATTAGGGGTATCTCTTTTGCTATTTTTAATAATTGGATTACTCATCGTTAAAATTTGGGACTGGCCATTAGCTTAACAAATACAGTTTGCAATAATGGAAATTAAATTAAAGATCTTATGATGCTTGTTAAACATCAATAGGTAAGAAACTAATAGCTTTATTTCTTACGGAGATCAAATAGAACTAAAGAAGCAACTATTATATATTTAAAAAATTATAAATTCTCAAATATGAGCTTATAACTAAAACTGATAATTAAGCTTGACAAACCAATAATTATTTTCTAGAATTCATCTTGTAAACGTTTACGAAAAAATATAGGATTGACGAATCTGCTATTTTAAAATTAGGAGATTACTTTGCTAATTTCACAAGTATTGAATAATAATGTAATACTCGTGGAAGATGGAGGTAAACAGAAGATAATATGGGGTCGCGGTATTGGCTTTAAAGCTCATGCAGGAAAAAATTACAAATTAAAATCTCAAGATAAAGTCTTTTCTGCCATATCTGATGACGATAAGTGGTTAAAGTCCTTCAAAAAACTTTCTGAGGAAGTACCACGAAAATATTTTGAACTAACTGAAAAAATAATTCAGCTTGCTAGGGAAGAAATTGATGCTAATTTTGATGAACACCTTTTAATCCCTTTAACAGACCACATCTTCTTCGCAGTAAAGCGCTACGATATGGGCTTGGAGCTTTCTAATCCCATGTTGTTCGACATTAAACGCTTTTTTTCACAAGAATACAAGGTTGGTAAACAAGCTGTTAGTTTAATCGAGCAAGTTTCAGGTGTCTCCTTATCTGATGATGAAGCAGGTTTTATTACAATTCATCTTGTTGAATACAAAATTCAACAATCAGATAGCTCCATTAAAAACTTTTCCAATTTTATGGAAATTTCAAATGGGGTAAATAATATAATTGAAGCAAAGTTTGGTCGGAAATTTTCTGAAAACAGTATTGCTGTTAGTCGTTTGATGAATCATCTACATTATTTGATTCTCAGAACTAATAGTAAAAAGAATGAAAGTGAAAATGAAAACCAGAATGATTCGGATCTACTGCAAATGCTTTGTCAGCATAATCGTAAAGCAGCAAGTTGTTTAAATGAAGTTGTTTATTATTTACAAGACAAGCTTAATTACAACTTTTCTGATTCGGATCGCTTATATTTACTAATTCATATTATTCATGTTACTTCTTAATTAAATACGGGCTTGTTACTTTAAATAGGCAATACCCAATAACTAGCACATTTTTGTGTGCAGTTGTTGGGTATTTTTTTATTAAATATTGAGAAAGGAAATCATATGGAACAACCTATCAAAAAGGAAAGCATGAAAACTAGAGTTTATGCTTTCTTGCAAGACTTAGGAAAATCGTTTATGTTCCCAATTGCTACATTATCTGCAATGGGAATTCTAGTGGGAATTGGTAGTGCCTTTACGGCTCCGCCAATGATGGCAAGATTTTCATTTTTACAAAATCATATTGTTAATGTCATTTTTAATTTTATAAATACTGTGGGCAGTTTTGGCTTCACCTATCTTCCTGTAATGTTTGCTATGGCTTTGCCTTTTGGCTTAGCCAAAAGAAATAAAGGTGTCGGTGCCATAGCAGCTCTAGCTGGATATATTTCCATGAACATGGGAATTAATTTTATGCTGGGGCAGCAGCATAAGCTTGCCCCAGCTAACAAAATGCAGGCAATGGGCCAAGCTAACGTTTTAGGAATCCAAAGTCTGGAAATGGGAGTCCTAGGTGGTATCTTGGTTGGTTTGATCACTTATTACTTACTTGAAAAATATCAAGAGATCAAATTACCTGACGCCTTCTCGTTCTTCGGCGGAATCAGATTTGTGCCAATTATCTCGGTAATAGTTGAGTCTTTCGTAGGTTTGATCATTCCTTTTATTTGGCCGACTTTTCAAAGTGGAATCGTTGCTTTGGGACACTTAATTCAAAATGCAGGTGTCTTTGGTCCGTTTCTATACGGTATCGCCCTATCCATTTTAAAATTAATGGGTTTACACCACATTTTACTTGCAATGATTAGGTTTACGGATGCTGGCGGTACAGCAATTGTTAAAGGAAAAGTTGTAACAGGTGCTTTAAACATCTTTTATGCACAACTAAATGCGGGAGTTCCAATTTCTCACAAAGCAACAGCCTTCCTTTCACAAGGATTCATGCCAACATTCATGTTTGGTTTACCAGCTATTTGTCTGGCAATCTATGTTACAGCCAAACCAGAAAATCGCAACAGAATTAAGGGATTGCTTCTTTCTGCTACCCTAATAGCCTTTGTTTCCGGAATTTCTGAACCGACTGAATACCTGTTTCTATTTATAGCACCCATGCTATATGTATTTCACACTATTCTGCAAGGTTTATCACTTTCAGTAATGATGATTGCCGGTGCATGTATGGGTAACACTGATGGTGGTGTATTAGACTGGATTTTATTCGGCTGGCTTCAACCTAACTCTAAATGGTGGGTTTTAATTCCAATTGGACTAATCTGGTTTGCAATATACTTTTTCTTCTTCCGCTGGTACATTTTAAAATACAATGTTAAGACGCCGGGTCGTGAAGGCGAAGGTGACGTAGTAATGACACAGAATAACGGTATTTATGATCCAAAAGTCATCTTAGAAGCTCTTGGCGGTCAAAGCAATATTGTTTCTCTTGACAATTGTGTTACCCGACTCAGACTAGAAGTAAATGATCCGTCTAAAATAGATGAAGACAAGCTTAAACAATCTGGTGCGCTTGCAGTTATGAAGGCAGAAAAATCTGTCCAAGTAGTTTACGGAGCACAAGTACAAAGTGTTAAAGACGGCGTAGAAAAATTAATGAATAACGGTATAACGGCTTAATGAGGAGAAAAATGGAAAAATATGATTTTGATTCATTAGCAGACAGAACTATTGATAATGCACGAAAATGGGATAATAAAATTGTTCATAGCAAATTTCCCAAGGTCAGGGATGATTTTATTCCACTTTGGATTGCGGACATGGATTTTAAGGCAGCGCCTGAAATTAGAAAATCTTTAGCCAAAGTCGCAAATAATGGGGCCTATGGCTACACCTACTCTACAGAACGCTGGTACCAAAGTGTAATTAATTGGCAACTTAAAAAGCATAATAATCATGTAGAACATGATTGGATTAGCTTAGGCTACGGCACTGTACCGAATATGCATATTATTGTTCAGGCTTTACTAAAACCGACTGACTCCATTTTATTAAACACCCCGGTCTATGGTCCTTTTGCTTACGCTGCAGAACACAATGATAGAAAGGTAATTTGTGTTCCTTTAAAAAACATTAATAACAGATATTACCTTGATTGGGAAAAAATTGAGTATGAAATGAAAGCAAAACACCCAAAATTAACTTTTTTCTGTAATCCTCATAACCCTTCAGGCAGAGTCTGGAGTAAAGACGAAATTACTCATATGGCACAACTTTGCCAGAAATATGACGTTTTATTAGTTTCAGACGAAGTTCACTCTGAACAAATAATGAAAGGCCCATTTACCAGCTCTTTACAATTAGACAAGCAGTATCTTGATAATCTGGTAATGTTCACATCACCTAATAAAGCATTTAATTTAGGTGGTTTAAAACTATCATATTCCATAATTCCTAATCCTAAGATTCGTGAGCAGTTTCGGCAACAATATGTGCGAAATTCAGTAACATCGCCAAATGTACCAGGTCAAGTGGCTATGGTCACTGCTTATGAAAAGTGTGATGAATGGCTAAAGCAATGTACCGCTTATATCAAGGAAAATCTTAAAATTACTCAAGAAGCGATTGCTAGTTCTTTTCCCGGTTGGAAAATGATGGATATGGAATCTTCGTACTTACCTTGGGTTGACATTTCCGCAAGTGGAATAGATATGCATACAATTGCGCAAGTAATGGCAGAAAAAGCCGGAGTTGTAGTAGGTATTGGTGATGACTATGTTGCTAATGCAGACAACTTTTTGAGATTAAATTTAGGAACTTCACACGCTGTTATCGAAGAAGCCATGACAAGAATGGCTGATGTATGGCAAACAATGTATCAATAAAGGTTTAAAAATGGTAAGTTTATTTAAAAAATTATTTACAAAAAAAATTAATATTCAAGCTCCTATGACGGGTGAGTTAATTCCACTTTCTTCTGTTCCGGATGAAGTATTTTCAACAAAAGTAATGGGTGATGGTTTTGCCATTAAACCTACTGAAAATAAACTTTTTTCCCCTATCAGTGGAACCGTACTTTCTGTCTTTCCCACTAAGCATGCAATTACATTTAGCACAGATGACGGAATTCAAGTTCTTTTACATTTAGGAATTGATACAGTTGAGCTGAAAGGCGCACCTTTCAATATCTTAGTACATGAGGGAGAACACATATCTGCCGGTGATGAAATTGGAGCGATGGATATTGACCAAATAATTAAAGCCGGAAAGTCTACTGAAATAATAATAGTTATTACAAATATGGAAAAACTTAAAAGCATAGATAGAGTATCTAATACCAATGTCAGTCATGGTGATAAAATAGGTGCTTTAAATTTAAATTGATTTAATATTTAGGTATTTAAAAAAGTTATAAAAAAGCTGATATCTCAGTCATGTAATTCATGATTTCACTTTATCAGCTTTTTTATGTATTAATTTTTAGACTAGCAAAATAATATTTAATAAATAATATAAACTAAAATGTGTATTCTTTCACATCTACCCTTAATTCGCTGTATAATTATTTTGAAAAGAGGTGAATAAATTATGGGTAAAGAAGAAGTCACTAAAAATGTTTGGGTTACTACTCACGGTGATAAATGGGCTGTCAAAATTGCTGGCAGCGACGAAATATCTAAAGTCTTTGAGCGTAAAGCTGATGCTTTAGCATACGCTAAAGATTTGGCTAAAAAAGAAAAAACCGAACTAATTAGTCAAAAAAGAAATGGCCGCATTAATCTAAAGAATTCCTATGGTCATGACAATCCAAACACTCCAGGTTAGATTTTATTATCGTCATTTATCTTAAATCATTTGCATATTTTATCTAGATCTGACATTATAATTTATCTTTATTTCTCAAACAAAAATATAAATTTTCATATTTACTTAAATAACAAATTTTTCAAACTTTAGTCTGATTATCTTCTTGATAGTCAGACTTTTTAAATGTTATTGATTATAGTTAATAGTAGCCTCTATTACCGTGATACTATTTTCACTACTTGTGATATAAAAAAATAACTTTGATAAGTCAGTTAACAACTGAACTCAAAGTTATACAACTAATATCAATAATCACTGATGTATCAAATGACCCCGGTGAGATTCGAACTCACCTCTACGGTTTAGGAGACCATTGTTCTATCCAGATAAACTACAGGGTCGCAATAAATTAACTTTACCAAATTTGAGCGATAAAAGCCAATTTTTTTAGTAATTAATATTGACGAGTAAAATATGGTTGTGGCGTGTTAGAATCAGCGATTTTATCAGCCGCAAAAACAAATGGTGTCCATATTGCCAAAGCAATTAACATGTTAATAATGGATAGTACAATTGCACGCCAATCATAATTGCAAGCTAAAAATGGCCCAATAATTGGTGGCACAACTGTCGGTACCGCCACTTGCACCGGATTAACTAAGTTCATCATACTTACACCATAAGCAAAGGCCACATTAACTAGAGGTGCAACCACAAATGGGATAAAGTACACAGGATTGAGCACCACAGGCAACCCAAAAATAATTGGCTCGTTAATATTAAAAATTCCTGGAGCCAGCGCAACTTTGGCAATCGTGCGATAATCGCTGCGTTTTGAAAAAAGCAGAATAGCTACAATCAACATTAATGTGCCACCAGCTCCACCAAACCAAGCAAAAACATCGAATGAGCCGCGAACCCAAATAAAAGGCGCTTCTGTTCCCGCGCGAGCAGCGGTAACATTGACATTTTGTGCAGTTAGCCAGATTGAATCTAAAATCGGAGCCCAAACGCTTAAGCCATTGAAACCAAAAAAGCTGAAGATTTGCACTAATAAGGTCACAAGCATCACCATACCAAAACCTTGACCCAATTTTACCAGTGGAGTTTGGATTGAATTAAGGAGCCAATTGCCAAAGAAAGTGCCCGTAATTGTCTGAAAAACAAAGTTAATCATACCAACGCAAAAGATGGCAATGATAGCAGGAATAAGTGAGTCAAAAGCCATTTGTTCCGCATAAGGCAAATTGGCCGACAAGTGAAGCTTAATGCGCGCTCTAAAACAAATTGCAAAAATTGTTACGCCAATTGTTCCAAACAAAATGGCGGTAAAAATTCCCGTAGTTGAAAATTGAGAGATATTAAAAGCTTTGTGAATGGGGATTATTTTGCCGTTAACTTTAAGTTTAGTTAGGTTGGCGATACTCATTGCTAAAGATGATAATGAAACTATTGCTCCAGCAAACGGATCAACTTCCATGCTTTTAGCTAAATGATAACCTAAAGACATTGACAAAAAGAGCGCAAATAAGGCAAATGTCCCCCGCCAGACAACGTTGCAGACTAAAGAAAGAGGCTGCATAGCCCACGCAAAAGTTTTCCAACCTAATTCGGTTTTGGCGGCAGCAATTAAGCTCTTAACCAGGACGGATACTGAACCGGCAATGGTGATGGGCATCACGGAAACAAACGCATCCCTTAATGCTACCAGCCAGTGAGTTTGCCCTAATTTATTTGCTAAAGGCAAAACATAGTCTTCCAGCCAAGTAACTAATCGACTCATTTTTGCTCCTTTCTTTTTAAATAATGAGGATGATACCCCTTGTTCTTATTTTTACGCTTTTTATGTTTTTCTTTTGCAGCAACATTCTGCTTTTTTTCATTTATGTCCTGTTTTTTAATTTCCTTTTTACGTGGCACTTTAGTAGACAAATGAAAGCCGGCAAAATATACCCGTTCAATTTTAACACTTTGAGCAAGTAATTTCTTCAGATCACGAAAGTCGTGATCATCCCCTATGCTTACCACGAATCCCTTTGCGCCCATGCGGCCAGTTCGACCGGCACGGTGCATATACGTGTTAAACTCACTCGGAATATCGTAATTTACCACATAAGTAACACCAGGAATATCTAAACCACGAGCCGCTAAATCCGTTGCTAATAATAACTTGATTTTACCAACTCTAAAATCATTCAAAGTAATTGCTCTATTTTGCTTGCCAAAATCATTAGCCAAGATACCAAACTTAGTTTTAGTATGTGCTAAAATGCCTGCAAAATGCATCATTGTTTGGTTGGAATCAAAAAACAAAATTCCTTTAAAGCCGTCAAGACGCATTAAGCGCTGAATAAAATCAATTTTATGAGCATTATCTATTTGCAAGAAATAATTTGCTATGGTTGATTTCTGTTTTGGTCTGACATCAATTGTAATAAACTTACGGGCAAAAATATCTTCTGCTTGTTTGGTTATTTCAGACTCTGTAGCCCCAAAAAGTAAAATTTGCGCATCCGCCGTTAAATTTTGCCCTAAAGCACTCAACAATTCCATTTTATTAAACTCTAAAACATCGTCAGCTTCGTCGATAACTAAAGTCTTTATTTGATTAACTTTAATGCGATTAGCAGAAAAGAAATCGAAAAAACGTCCTGGTGTGGCAACTACTACTTCAGGGTGTTTTTTCTTCAAGTTGTCTTCCTGCCGCTTGCGATTGCCAGCACCTACAAGCGTTATGCCCGTTAAATCAAGGGCATTAATAAATGGATTAAGAGCGTGCCGAATTTGCACAGCCAGCTCTGTTGTGGGAGCAATAATTACTAAACTATTCGGCTTTCCTTTTTCCAGCTTTTCTAATGAAGGCAAAGCATAAGCCAAGGTCTTTCCCGTTCCTGTCTTAGCAAGAGCTATACAACTTGCACCATTTAAAATAGAGGTACGCGTTTCTTGCTGAATCAAAGTTGGTTCAGTCATTTTTAATCTGGTTAAAACTGCTTGAATTTCTTTTTTCATTATTGTGTTAACTGTCCGTATTTTTCTTTGTACTGGGTAACCGTGCCATTGTATGTTAACATAACTACCCCGTCTTCTAAGTTCTTAACTGATTTTACCCGTCCGTTATTGGTATAACGCCAAAACGAATACTGCATTTTATCCGGTGCTTTTTTCCCACCAGTAATAAATTGCACATCATGCGGAAAATACTTTTTGTATCTCACAGCAACATCTACTATGACCCGTTTATTCAGTCTTAAAAGCATACCGGTAAATTGTGCCATTTGCTTGATATATGCTATATCATAGTTATCAATTGCTGGTTCAATCAGGATTGGTAAACTACCGGTATCGGTGCCTACTTTTTTCAAAAAATATTGGTAATGTTGCATGGGTGTAGATTCATTACTGTAAGCAATCACTGTCCCAAAAGCTAATTTTGTTCCTAATACTTGATCCCGATATATTAAATAATCATCGTCAAAGTATGACCGCCCCTGGGTGCTTCGCAAATAAACAAATGAAATGCCGTTGGCTTGCAGCTCATGTAAGTCAACATAGCCATAATCCTGATTTAATTCCACACCGATTGCACTCGCATTACCATTTGGCGGCAGAGTAGTTTGATTACGCATATTAGCAATACCCGTGAGAAGAAGAGCGATTGCAACAACGAGCAAAATTAAAATCGCGGGTAACGTAAACTTATGATGAAACCTTTTCATCTTTTTCTCCGATAATTTTTCCACACCTGTACATTATAGCAATTTTTCTGCTATACTTGCCAACTACAATCTTAACAATAAAAAAGTGACCGGCTTTACAGTCGGTCAACTTTTAAACTAAAAATAAACTATGAGCTATTCTTCAACTAAGTAAACTGGTTTTTGACCATTTAATACACGTTTAACGTCTGTCATACTGTGTTCAATCATGTTTTTGACGGAAGTCTTCGTGTAGTATGCAGAATGAGGCGTAAAGACTACATTAGGCATTTTAGCTAATTCTTGGTAATCTGCAGGTAATTCAGAAATATCATTGAACTTCTTCATGACAATTGCTTCTTCACCAGTCATAACATCCAATGAAGCTCCAGCAATTTCTTTATTCTTGAGCGCTGCAATCAGATCGTGATTATTAACCAGAGGACCTCTAGCCGCATTAATCAAATATGCAGTATTCTTCATTTCCTTAAATTGCTTGGCACTGATCATATCTTCCATTGAAGGGTCTAAAGGCGTATGAAGGGTCAAGATATCAGCATTTTTAACGACGGTATCAAAGTCTGTATACTCTAAAAATGCCTCATTAGCAGGATTTTCTACCAAGTCGTAGCCAATCACTTTAGCGCCCAATGCATGAAACATTTCCGCCACACAAGAACCAATACGACCAACACCAATGATACCGACAGTCTGGTTATAGATCTCATCACTCATTAGATCTTCTTCACGAACAAAGTTAAGATGTTCCCTTTCATTGTTTAAAATAGGACCCCATTTTCTTAACAAGTACATTGCAGAAGTCAGAGTATTTTCAGCAACTGCTCGCGGGGAATAGGCTGGTGTATTAGTAACGATCATATGATATTTATGAACAAAGTCAAAATTGACGATATTATAGCCAACAGACCTTAAAGCAATCTGTTTGATACCATAAGAGCTTAGTTTACGATAGACCTCTTCCTCATCTATATCAAAGACCTGCAAAACACTGACAACATCATAACCTTGCGCCATCTCCACAGTCTTAGCATCAAGCTTGTCATCAGTTGTTACTAAATCATCTTCTGGATGATTTTTGTTCCACTTATCTACATAGACCTTTTGCTCCGGGGTCATATTGTAAAGTAAAGCTTTCATTATTAATCCTCCTTTTTTGGATAAAAAATTATATCTCTTATTGTATCTAAAATTAAGATAAAATTAAAGATAAATTTAAAAAAGAGTGATTAATAATTTTTGCTTAAAAAATAAACTGGAAGACGATTTTAGATTTAGACAAGTGTTTGGTTTGGTATTATATCTTTTGCTCAATCTGATCAATTTTGACTTGCAAAACTTCACGCATCCAAGGAAAACGACTTTTCATTTCGTCAAATTCTGGTCCTTCAGCAAAAAATTGACCGGTTCCCTTAACATGAAAACCAGCTCCGGGTCCAGCTGTACCCTCAACTTTTTTAGAACCCATAGTTAACAGCACATGATTATCTTTGGCAAAATCGTTCTCAATGCTGTGCATGCCAGCAGCCGGAATATATAGACAGTTCTTTTCCTCGTCTACTTTCACATAGGACATCCAAGTGTTCACGACACTGGCAGGATTAGCATTAATAGTAACAATGGTAACAGGTCCTTCATCATTCATGACATCTAAAAATTTTTGATTCATTTTTTCTCCTCCCAAAAATTAAAAGAAGCTGCTTTTTAGTAGCTTCTTTTATTATGGAACGTTTGTTCGAAATCACAAAATTATATGCTTATATTTAGTAAGCTCTCTTACCCTTTTTATAAACTGCCTTATCCTTTTGGACAACCGCACTAATTTTTTCAAGTGGGTTTTCATCAAGTACCAAAAAGTCTGCGTATTTGCCCTCTTCAAGCGAACCATATTCATCCGCAATTTTAAGTAGTTTGGCAGAATTATAACTGGTTTCCAAAGCTTCAAAATTAGTGAAGCCTTGTTCTACCAGTAAAGGCAATTCTTGTGGAGTCATCGTGAAGTCATTAAATGGAGTTCCAGCATCAGTACCCAGAGTGATTTTGACACCAGCATTTTTGGCCTTAGTAATATTGCCGCGTAAATCTTTCCACGCTGCCGCAATTTTATTCATTTCCCAATCTGGAATTTTACCTGGAGCATATTCGATGAATGCCCAAGCTCCAACTATTGTTGGCGTCAAATATGTTCCTTTTTCAATCATCAGTTTAATTTCTTCATCATTAACGTAAAAGCCGTGTTCAATACTGTCAACGCCAGCCTTAATCGCATTCAAAATTCCAGGATTTCCTTCCGCATGTGCGGCTACAGTTAAGCCCTTGTGGTGAGCTTCTTCTACTGCAACGTGCATTTCAGCTTCACTTAGTTGGGGATCATCAAGAGAATCGTTTTCAGTCATTACGCCACCAGTAGCCATGACTTTGATTGCCTTGGCACCAGCTTTAATTCCTTGACGAACAGCTTTACGCATTTCATCTGGTGAATCAACCAGCACACCAAAATTAGGCAAATCACCGTGTCCACCAGTCATAGAGAATGGGTGCCCTGCTGGCACGATTTCTGGTACCTTAGTTAACTTATTTTTCTTAATTAAATTATTAAGAGCAATATCAATATTATAAGTGCTGCCACATTCACGAATATAAGTCACACCAGATTTCAATAAATCATGCAAATGTTTTACTGCACGCACTGTAGAGGACACTACGTCAGTTTCACTGCCACCATCAGGGGTCAAAGGATCCATAATAATATGTGTATGGCAATTGATTAAACCCGGGATCACATATTTATTTTGTAAATCTACCGTCTGATCAGCCTCAGGTGCAATACCCTCACCTATTTTGGTAATCTTGCCACTATCATCATCAACCACCAACGTGGTATTAGATTGAATTTTATCATCAATCCCGTTAAACAAATTAACGTTAGTGTAAGCAGTTTTAGTCATCTAAAAACCTCCATATTTTGTATAAAAAAAGCACTCATCCTTTTCTTCTTAAGGACGAGTGCTCGCGTTACCACCTTTTATTCATTTATTACTCACGTAATAAACCTCATTAACTATCAAACAATAGCTTGCAAAAATAACGGATGCAACTCCGCTATTGGCTGATTATCACCAATAGACATCAATTAGAAGCCCATGTTCACTACATATTGCTAGCTGACTTTCACCAACTTATCAGCTCTCTTTATTAGTAATAAAATAGTTACTCTGCTTTGCAAGATGTTTGCTATTTAATTGACTTTTAATCTATCATTTTTTCTTAATTATGTCAACTCCATAAAAGAAAAATAAGGATTAGGCAGTACTCTTCCAGGGGTATAGCATAAATAACTTTACTAAAAAGCAGTAAAAATTATTCGCTAAAACGACTTTTTCGTTTTAGTCATGCTTTACTGATGCTTTTAAAATAATAGTCTCGTTTAACATGATGATATTGCTTTTATTTAGTTTATTGCTAAGTAATTAATAACTTCTTTACTGCCCGCACCTCCAAATACGACTTTAAAATTGGTTATTAATACCTCTATTAAATGTTTAGTCAGAATGCTAATAATTAATCTATCCCTACTCATATGCGTTTTATTATAAAATTAGTTTTTAATCAGCTTTTTCCCGAGTAACCGACTAACAATCCTTTTTCCTGAAAGGGGGTAAAATATAGCCTCAACTTTTTGCTATAATCAATCGCTATTTTATTTGAACGTTGATGAGATATTAGCAGATTTATCTAGAAATGACCTAAAATATATATTAAAAATCATTGACTAAATAAATACTTTATATTCCAAATTAAACAACAGTTTTTTGAAAATTTAGGTTTATACACAAGAAAGAAAGATACTTTAAATAATACAAGATAAAGTTACATATTTTTGAATCATTATCACAGTTAAACTTATAACTACTTTTTAACATCAGCTTTGTTACCATCATTAGCTGCGTTCAGGTCTTTAATTCTTTGTGCATTTAAAGCAATATCATAGTCCTGATCGGAGATTAACGGCAACGAAAAAGATTTTACAATGAAAGAGAAAATAATTTAACCAATTAAATTCACAAATAAAAATATTTACCTTTTGTTAATAATTTAATGGTATTTATTTAATAAATATATACAAACAAATTACTCGTATGTCTTTAACATAAAAAAGACACAAATTACAAATTTGCATCTTAATATGCAGCAGTTATTGTTTGGGCTACATTTTCACCACTTTGACTGGGTTGCCCAAGTTCTTTATGACAGCGAGCAAATCTTGCGGATCTAGCCAAATAGTGGCTGTATTATCGTTGGGATGAACAGCAATTCTAGGCTGGTCTCTAAAATATGAATCTAAGTAAAAGGAGATTTCATGGTGAGAATCTTTTAACAAACCCAAAGGTGTGACGGAGCCAGGTTCTAGGCCTAATTTTTCTTTTAAATCCTTTGGCGAGGCAAAGCTAAGCCTGCGGATGCCATTTTCTTCACGAAATTGCTGTAAGTTGACTCTTTTATCGCCCTTAATCGTCAAAAGATAATAGTTACGTTTTTTATCATCCCTCACAAACAGATTTTTAGCATCTGCTTCAGGGTGCGGCAGAGCAATTTTTTCCATTTCTGCCATATTATAAACAGCCTGGTGCTCTACTATCTCATATTTAATTCCAAGTTGATCTAGATAATGTAATGTTTCGTTTTTGTTCATTTGGTATTATTTTCTTAATAGATGCTGTTTGGAATTTTACTTCATAA
>NZ_CALYQV010000017.1 GCF_945290125.1 uncultured Lactobacillus sp.
TTAACTGAATAAGGAGAATACAAATATGATCTACAAAGTTTTGTATCAAAAAGACAAGGTTGTCAATCCTAGACGGGAAGCAACTAAAACTCTTTACCTTGAGGCAGAAAATTTGGTCGCCGCAAGGACTATGGTTGAGGAAAATACCCCCTATAATATTGAACTCATCCAAGAATTAGCCGGTAATTCACTGACTTATGAAAAGGAGCATGCCGATTTTAAGCTAACTTCTTTTGAGAGTAAGAAGTAATATCTGTGCGAATAAAAAATAATGAAGTAGCTGTCGTTGCAATCGGGGGGTTGCACGAGATAGGCAAGAATATGTACTGTGTACAGTACCAAGACGAAATTATTATTATGGATTGCGGAATTAAATTCCCTGAAGATGATCTTCTTGGTATTAATTACGTCATTTCTGACTATTCATATTTAGTTAAAAATCGTAAAAGGATTAAAGCACTTGTTGTTAGCCACGGACACGAAGATCACATTGGCGGAATACCATTTCTGCTTGAAAAGATTCCGGAAATTCCCGTATATGCCACACCATTTGCCTTAGCTTTAATTAAGGGCAAGCTTGAAGAACACGGCATTTTGCGGACAACAGAATTACACGAAGAGCACGAGGACACTGTTCTTAAATTCAAGAAACTAACGGTTACTTTTTTCAGAACCACTCACTCTATTCCGGATACTTTAGGCATAGCTGTTCATACCCCATTAGGTGCGGTCGTGTTTACAGGAGACTTCAAATTTGATTTAACACCGGTAATGAACCAACCTGCTCCGGATTTTCAAAAGATGGCTAAATTAGGTAACGAGGGAGTTTTAGTTCTATTATCCGATTCAACTAACGCTGAAGTCACCCAATTTACTAAGTCCGAGCGTTTTGTGGCTAAATCGCTGCATGACATTATTACGGGAATCCACGGCCGCATAATTTTTGCTACCTTCGCCTCTAATCTTTACCGCGTATCGACTGCTATCCAGGCAGCAATAGATACTGGACGTAAAGTCGCCATTTTTGGACGCAGTATGGAAAACGGTGTGCAAAATGGCATTGATTTAGGCTATTTGAACGTTCCTGATGGTTTGATTGTAGATGCTAATGAAATAAATCACACACCAGCTGAACAAGTGATGATTTTATGTACCGGCTCACAAGGTGAACCTTTAGCTGCTCTTTCCAGAATAGCAAATGGAACCCACAGACAAATTAGTTTACAGCCCGGCGATACAGTGATCTTTTCTTCAAACCCAATACCTGGCAACACATTAAGCGTTAATCATTTGATTAACAAGTTAATGGAAGGTGGCGCCAGCGTGGTTCATGGCCGAATTAATAATGTCCATACTTCAGGACACGGTGGTCAAGAAGAATTAAAGATGATGGTTCGCCTAACAAAACCTAAGTACATGATTCCTGTTCATGGTGAATACCGTATGCAGGTCATTCATACCGAACTGGCACAAGCAGCAGGAGTTCCAGCCGCAAATACATTTGTTTTGGAAAATGGTGAAGTCATTTGCTTTGGACCAGAAGGCTCCCGCATAGCTGGTCATATTCCAGCTGGCGATGTCTATGTTGATACCTCTGGCACAGCCGATGTAGGCAATGTTGTCGTTCATGATCGGCAAGTCTTATCCGAAGATGGATTGGTAGTTGTGGTTGCAACAGTTGATTACAAGCACAAACGCGTTTTAGCTGGTCCCGATGTTTTGAGTCGTGGTTTTGTTTATATGCGTGAATCTACTGAATTAATCAACCAGGCGCAAAAGCATATTTATCACATTATAAAGTCCGAAATGGACAAAACTGAACATCCTAAAGACAGTGTAATTCGCAATGCCATTATTGCTAACCTTTCTGATTTTCTATATTCTAAGACAAAAAGACGGCCGATGATTTTACCAATGTTAGTTGAGAAAAAATAACGAAAAGCCCTTTTTAAGGGCTTTTTATGTAATGAATGAAATTTTATGGATAACAAATTAAAAATACATCTTTTGGTTAATGAAGTAGCTGGTAACGGGCGTGCAAAAAAAGCACTCAAGAAAACCACAGCTTTATTAATCAATGAAAACATTAACTTTGACTTGCGAAAAAGCACTTATGCCGGGGAGGCTATTTACATTGCACAAGAATATGGTGACCAAAAGCACTCGCCTACGGAAATTTTGTTGGTAATCGGTGGTGATGGTTCTCTTAATGAGGTGCTAAATGGAATTAAAAGATCCCAAAATCCGAAAACTCCTATTGCCTACCTACCTGCAGGAACAGGTACTGACTTTGCGCGGGCTGCCAGCTTAACTAATGATCCGAAAGTTCTTATAGATCATATGAAACAAGAATTTAAACCAGATCGGAAAGACTGCGGGACTTTTATTTTTCCTGACATTGCCCCTAATAAAAAGTATTATTTTGCCAACAGCTTTGGCATCGGCTTTGACGCATTTGTCAACCATAATAGTAATATTTCAAAATTGAAAAAAATACTGAATCATCTTAGTGAAGGCAAATTAATTTACGGCTGTAATGTTTTAGCCACTGTTACCAAACAAGATACTTTTATTGTAGATATTGAAAAGAACGGTCAGAAATTCCATTTTGACGATGCCTTCATGGTTACCACAACGAATCATCCTTATTTAGGCGGGGGGCTTCCCTTGTTACCCAGTGCTAAACTTGATAGTCATAAAATCGATACAGTTGTAGTGGAAAAATTTGGTTTGGCCAAATTGGTTAAACTATTTATTAATCTCCTAAAAGATGGCTCACATGTCAATGATCCTCAATTTCATTATTTTGAAGCTGATAAAGTTAAAGTAACAACAATTAAAAAAGAATATGCACAAGTAGATGGCGAAGAAATCAAACGCAATAAATTTAATATTGAATTCTCTGTTTCAAGTTTTAACTTATTACGCTGAAAAATTTAGTTTTGCTAATACTTGCAAAAACAAAAATACCGAGCATTTGTTATGCTCGGTATTTTGTTTTTGATTACATTTGCCTTAATAAGATATACACTTTTTAATATCAGTCTTTTTTGCACGTTAGTTTTTTAAAATTTTATACTTGTAGCAATTAAAACTCATATGATCAAGCAGTTGATTTAAACTACGTTTTTTAAAGTGTTTATCTGAACTTAAAATCGAATAGCGGCCTCCTTCATCAACTAAATTATCTTGAGTTAATTTGAAACCATTATGTTTGTAAAATAATAATCTATTGATCCTTTCAGAGTAGTTTTTTGCTGTTTTAGTAACCGGCTCAATGTCCAAAACAATTTCCTGACCTGGATGGTTTCTTTTCATTAGATTTAAAATCTCACTACCGTAGCCCTTGCAACGCCAGATTGGATCTACTGCCAAATAGCCAATATAAATGATTTGCTTCGCATAAGTCCAGAAAATTAAGCCTATAAAATTTTTCTGATCATAAATGACCTGAAAATTTACTCTTTTTTGCAGATCCATTGCAAGCAAGCCAATAATTGGAAACCGCTCCTTTTTTGGAAATGCACTTAAATATAATTTTTTTACTTTAAAATAATTTTTCGTTCCCCATTTAACATTTTCAAACGTTAAAATAAATATCACCTTTCTCTAACTTAAAATGCGTCAAATGAACCGTTTTTGCGCTCTTTTTTTATACAATAATTGAAAATTAAAATGCCAAGCAAGAACCAAATTACATTTACCACTATAAATAACATCAGTTTCGACAATGAAACTCCATGGCCAAGAAATATTTGCCGCACTATTTCTATGCCGCCCACGTAAGGAATAACCTCCTGAAAAGCATTATATACTGGGAAATAAACATTTGACAACATTAGCAATAAAGCCTGCAAAATAGTAGCCCACTGTCCCATTCTTTTAAATCTAATGGAGCCAGAAGCAAAAATCATTCCGATGCCAAACATTCCTAAGTTGGAAATTAAGGAAAAAGCAAACGTCAATAATATAGCTTTTAATAATTCCGCTACTGTAAACATTGAAAAAAACGAGGCTACAAGTCCTATAATTAAGAGATAGATCCAAACAAATAAGTTTTCTGCCAAAGTTTGAATAAAGTATAGGACCCACAAGGGAAAGAGGGATTGAGTTTCACTTTCAAGCAGACCAGTTCGCTCATCAGTCTCCACCCCATTACTACATCCACCCAATGAGGCAATACCAATACTCCAAAACAAAAAGCCAACAATGGTAAATAAAACCCCTTGTTTGGTACCATAGGCCTGACCCAATTGCGCAGGATTGGTGAAAAAGATAACAATTAGGAATGCTCCGGCATATAAAACAAGCGAACTAATAGCAGAATTAACATAACGAATTTGTAGTTTTAATTCTAAATATAATTGTACCCCAAAAATATTAAATAGCTTTTTGATTTTTTTCATTCTACTACCTACTTTCACTTATAAATTCCACGGTATTCAGAAATTAGGTCATTTTCGGCCATTTTATGTTCAATATTTTTCTCTATTTGGCCATCTCTTAAGAACAGATAATGATCAACAACTCCAGAGAGCATCTGAGTGTCATGCGATGAAATAAAAATAATATTGCCATTCTTATTTTTTAAATCAAGAATAAAAGAGGCTAAATCCTCTTGAGCAGCTATGTCCAAACCGTTTGAGGGTTCATCTAAGAGTAAAACTTCTGTTCCCATTGCTGCTCCCACCAAAATAGCAGCTTTTTTCTTTAAGCCAGTGGACAAGTTCTGAAAAAAAGTATTAAGTTCATTTGAAAAATTAAAATCTTGAGCCATTTTACGAATATTATTTTCCGTTCTTTTAGTACTAATTCCCTTAAGTGAGGAAAAGTACATTCCGTTTTCAAGGGTATTCAGTCTATACATAAGACCCCTCTCTCCGGATGCAACAAAACTTGTGTGCAAGCAGGCCCACTTAAAATAGGATCCTTTCGTTTGATCATTCCTGATCGTGCCCTTAGTTGGTTCTAGTACTCCTGCAAGTAGTCTTAACATAGTCGATTTTCCCACACCATTAGGTCCAACCAAACCAATTACTGTAGGTTCCAAAGGGATTTTAATGTTAATATCATGTAAAACTGGCTTTTTACCGTAATTTTTCTTTACCTGATCAAACACTATTGCCATAGACTTTGCTTCCCCTCAGATTAAAATAAAATAATATCATTAATTTAACCATTATATTTTAAAAATAGCAATAATAATTGTATTTGAAAAATATTTTTAATTAAGATATGAAATATTTACTTGTAATTGCGCTAAACGCATTATGGTGTCGATTAAATTTTGTCTGTCAGCTTTAGCACTAATAGCGCCATTTTAGAGATTAAAATCAAATTCCGAAGCTAACGATATATCACCAATAGTTGCGATCAAATCAACGTCACTTGCACTAGGGTCAAGCTTGAAAAGTGAACGACCGTCATCACTAACAATAAACTTTTCTTTTGCAGTTATTTCCACAAAACAATAAACTGACTCATTAAAAGAATCACGATAAATTGTTTCAACTTCCAGAGTATTTTGATCCATTAGTAAAACATGAGTATGATTATTAACCCACAATTGCAGAGTATTTTTAAACTCATTCAAATCAGCATTTTTTCCTATCATAGCGAATTTTTACCCCGCTCTTGTTTCTAACTTGATATTTTGCATCCCAATCATAGGATCTATCTGCCTAGAGTATATCAATTCAGGTGTCAAAATATAATTCGTTTTCTCAGGATTTATTTCTTCAGAATTCGGTACAACATCTTGGTCACTTTTAGCTGGAATCTGCTTCTTAGTTTCCTTGGACTCAACTTTTAACACCGCTTGTAATTTAGTAGTTAAGCCAGTCTTGCGATCGTTACCTGAAGTAGTCAAAGCCATTTCATAAGCATGAGGATCACCGATTAAAACCAGATTTTTTTCTGCACGGGTAACGGCAGTATATAACAAATTACGCTTAAGCATGACATAATTTTGCATAGTCAGACTAAGGATAACTAAAGGAAATTCAGAACCCTGGGCTTTATGAATAGTAATTGCATATGCTCTAGTTAAATCGAAAAGATCCTTTTTGCTAAAAGTAACTTCCCTATCATCGAAATCAGCAACCATACACTTTTGCGAATTTTCGTTATCAATTGCTAGAATTTTACCGATTTGACCGTTATAAATATCTTTTTCCGGATTATTCTGCAGTTGTAGAATACGATCACCTATACGAAAAATCTCGTCATGTACTTCCAGAACTTTACTGTTAGGCTTAGCTGGATTCATAATTTCCTGAATTACATTATTCAAATTATTTACTCCGCCATCACCCTGATACATAGCTCCTAGGACTTGAATATCATCGGGATTGAATCCCTTTGCCAAAGCCCGCTCAACAATCTGACTAACTACGTGAGCAACTTCATGAGGTGGACAAGAAATGAAGGAATAGTTGCTGGTTTTCTGAAATAATTTTTGCACATTTTTACCCATATTAATGTCATGAGCAAGTGTGATAATGCTGGAATCATCACCTTGACGGTGGATTTGCTTGAGAACTGTAGTGGGAAAAGCTTGCGATTTGATCAAATCAGCAAACACATTTCCTGCACCAACAGAGGGCAACTGATCCTTATCTCCAACAAAAACAATATGTTTAGTTTCATTAATGCTATAAACCAATTGTTTAAACAAAAACATATCTACCATTGACATTTCATCAATGATTAAAATCTCACCATTTAATTCGTTCAAATCAGTTGCATCATTTTCTCCAATTCCCAGTCCTAATAATCGATGGATTGTTTTAGCTGTAATACCAGTGATTTCTTCCATTCTTTTTGCAGCACGACCTGTGGGTGCTGCCAGCAAAAATGGTGGATCCGTACTATACAAAGATGAAGCAGGTATTTTAGCTAAATCACGCAATGCTAACAGAATACCGTTAATGATAGTTGTTTTACCTGTTCCTGGGCCTCCCGTTAAAATTGAAATGGGATTAGTTAAAGCATTTTTAATAGCAGCTTTTTGGGTTTCATCATAAGTAATCTTTAACTTAGCTTCAGCCTGAGCTATGGCGCGGTTTAATTCTTTCTCACTATATTTTGAACTCTTGTGGTTTTTTTCCACCAAATTTTTCATTGCATTGGCAATATCAGTTTCAGTTTCATATATTTCCTGCAGCGCTGCATTTTCCCCCATTACCACCACTTTACCTTGATGCTGGAGATTATTAACGCAATCAGCTATGACATCAAATTTATCAACTTGAAGCAATTTACCAGTCTCTGTTAGCAACTGTTCCAGTTTGATGTATGTATTACCTTCTTTAGCAACTTCATCAAGCAAAATTTGAAAAATAGCGCCATTAACTCTTTTAGGATCTACGGAACTAATTCCTAGTTTACTACCTATTCGGTCAGCACTTTTAAACGCATAGCCCGTAACTTCAGCAATAGAAGCATATGGATCTTCTTCCAATTTGCTTAAAGTATCACCATGATAAAGCTGGTAAAGTCTGCCAGCTACTTTTTTATTTAAGCCAAATTGCGCCAATTTTAGTACAGTTTCAGAATAAGAATCCATTGAACTGACACCATTAAGTAGACTATCTTTTTGCTTTTTGGTTAATGACAAAGTCGCTACTTTTTCAGGTTTTTCTTTTAAAATTGTTAATGCATCTATTCCCAAGTCTGAAATTATTGCACTGGCTGCCTTTTTACCGATTCCTGGAAATTTACTTGAACTCAAGTAACTGATTAAACTGCCTTTTTCATGTGGTAAAGCCAGTTTATAGTTATCAGAGCGAAATTGGAGGCCAAACTTATTATGAACAATTAACCTACCTGAAAAGCTATAAGTTGCGCCAACTTGGACGTCACCAAAATTACCAGTAACCTTAATTTCATCACGATCGTATTTTTCGAGTTTACCAATTATGGTGACATCAAGTATCTTATATAGATCCTGGTCATTTTCAAAAACTATTCTGTTAATTTTGCCGGTAAAAGTTGTCATTTTTTCTTTCTCGCATTAGTTATTAATTTTAGTGCAGAAGCATACTGTTGTTCTTCATGTGCAAAAACTTTGGGATCCTGTTTTTTGGATTTAGCAAAATACTTTTCTGCTTCGTGGCGGTTTTGAGTCAAACTTGTGATTCCAAGCATGAAATTGACTTTTGCCGTCCTTTGCTCTTTCCCGATTTTTTTATAACTTGACTCTGCCTCATTGATTTCACCAAGACTGAGCCAAATATCTCCTATCAATTCCCACACCTTGGCATCTTGCCGTTTAATGGTTAAAGCATAAGCAAGTGCTTTTTGCCTTTGTCCTATTTTGAAAAAAACGAGAGCCTTTTGGTATAAAACTAAATCATCGTTAGGAATCTGGTTAAGTAAATTTATGGCCTTTTTAAATTCACCCTGCAGGTAATAGCATACTGCCAGATCATAATCTAAATCTTGAGGATGAGTAACCAAATTTTTAGCCTTTTTTAATAACTCCGTAGCTTGATCGCTGCTGCCCTCTTTTATTAAAAAGGTTGCCAATTTTAAATAGTTTTCACTGCTATCTGGCTTTTCATCAATCTGCGTAATTAATTCGTGTATTTTTTTTTGGACAATATCGGAATTACCTGTTGATTTTCTTTTCTCTATCATAATGAATCTGAATCCACCATTTTTCTACCTAAAAATCCTGTTTCGTTCCAAACTAAAGCGTTAAAAGTCTTGCCTTTATCTTTTGTTTCCAAAATTGTCAGACTGGTATTGCTTAAGCCACCGTTGTGTCTGATATCTGACAGAGTATAGCCTAATAAACCGCCCATAATTGCTCCTAAGGCCGCTCCGTGACTTACAGCAATTACTTTATCATCTGCCTTACATTTCAGCGCAATATCATGACCAAAGCTTTGTCCGCGAGCAATGACTTCAGAATAATTTTCTCCGCCTATACTGTGACCGTCATATTTTTCAGGATGATCCCATATGTCAGTTACTTGCTTGGGATACTGGGCTTGAGCTTCAGCAAAAGTGAGACCTTCCATTGCTCCTAAATTAAATTCGCGCAGACGATCATCTACTTTAACTGCAGAAGGGCAGCTCAATGTTTTTACCAAGCCTTCCGCTGTAGCCTTAGCTCTTTTTAACGGACTAGAATATATTCCGGCAAATTTAGTGCCAGCTAAAAAACTGCCTAATTTTTGAATATCAATTAAGCTTTGGGGTAAAAGTGGTGAATCACCGTGAGCTCCTTGAAAACGTCTTTGTAAATTCCATTCTGTTTTACCATGTCTGACAAAATAAATTTGCATTCATTAATTACTCTTTTCTATAGCTGTTGCTTTCTAGTTTATCATTTAATTAGTTTAAAAGAAAAACGAATACAAATAAAAAGGAAAATGCATGACACATTTTCCTAACTCATTTGTATTAGACTAATTGTAGTTGCTGCTCATTCTGGTAAGCACAGTCGATATTACCACCGCCTAAACACTCTTCACCTTGATAAATCACAAGTGCTTGTCCCGGAGTTACAGCGCGAGCCGGCTCATCAAAGTATACTTTTGCCCTGTATGCTGCGGCATCATAAGATACTGTCACTCCGACATCTGGCTGACGATAACGGAACTTGGCACTGCAATGAAATTTAAAATCATTCTTTGGTTGCCCAGTAAAAAATGACATGTCACTAGCTTCTAATTCAGTGGCATAAAGTAGCTTGCTGTCATAGCCCTGCTCCACAATCAATTGATTTTTTTGCAAGTCTTTGCCAACAACAAACCAAGGAGCCGTAGATTCTTTAGTTGAACCTAGACCTAAACCGGATCTCTGGCCGATTGTATAATACATTAGACCGGCATGATGGCCAACTACTCTGCCATCTGGCGTAATCATTTCACCAGACTGAGCAGGTAAAAATTCACTCAAAAACTTACGAAAGTTTCTTTCCCCAATAAAACAAATACCGGTGGAATCCTTCTTTTTGGCTGTAGCTAAACCATTTTCTATTGCAATTTCCCGGACTTGCGGCTTTGTTAAGTTGGCTAATGGGAAAATAACACGGCTAATTTGCTTTTGACTTAACTGACTTAAAAAATAAGTTTGATCCTTATTACCATCTTTAGGACGCATCATGTGCGTGATACCATTTTTATCAGTTATAGTTTTTGCATAATGTCCCATTGCGATATAATCTGCATCCAGATTAAACGCAAACTCTAAAAAAGATTTAAATTTAATCTGACTATTGCACATTACATCAGGATTTGGTGTGCGCCCTTTTTTATATTCATTTAAGAAATACTCAAAAACGCGCTGCCAATATTCTTTTTCGAAATTGATTGAATAATAAGGAATGCCAATTTGATCAGCAACTTTTTTAACGTCTTCATAGTCGTCAGTAGCTGTACAAACGCCGGAATCATCGGTATCATCCCAGTTTTTCATAAAGACACCAATTACGTCATATCCTTGCTTTTTCAACAGAAGGGCGGAAACTGAAGAGTCGACCCCTCCACTCATTCCTACAACTACTCTTTTGTTTTTCTTTACCAAATTAATCAATCCTTCACAGCAACAATAATCTTGCGTTCCTCCAGGTCCTTTAAAATATAATTTAAAAGTTCCACTGTGGGAGCCAATTGCTTATTTTTAAAAATATTGACCTTTTGCAAGCCATTTCTATCAGTAACGACCATTGTTAAACGAGTCATTTCCTTGTTAATGGTCATTTTCAACTTTGTTGGGGCGTTATATGGTGAATCATTATAAAGTGGATGCTCATAATTAAAATTGCCCTTAACAGTTTTAACAAAACCGGCATCAATCAGTGCGTATAATTTCAAGTCGGGACTAAGCGTAAACTTACGTTGATCACCATTAATAATAACTATATTTGCCATAATATTACCTCACTTACTTATAATAAGCATATCTTTTTAAAAAAGCAATTTTTTTATTTCTTTTGTATTTTAGCCACAATTTTAACCAACTTCCTTGCAAAAGCAGAAACTTCTTCTGCTGTAGTATAACGGCCAAATGATATACGAATTGACTCAGATATTCGCGGAGAACTTTTACCAAAACAAGCCACTAAAACATGGGAAGGCTCCAGTGATCCTGCAGTACATGCAGAACCTCCTGAAACCGCAAACCCAGCCAAATCTAAGTTTGTTTGGAGAATAGTCGTATTGACATTAGCAAAATGCAAGTTCAAAACATGATGAGAATCAAATTCTTTAGTTCCACCATTAACTTGATACTCAATTTTAGCTTGATCAAGTTCATTTAAAATAATTTTTTGCAACTTCTGATAATTAGCCTGGAGCTTATTTTTATCTATAGCTCCAATTTCACTAATTGCTTCACCAAAACCTGCAATTCCTGGTACATTCTCAGTTCCAGCCCTGCGTTTGGTTTCTTGTTCACCACCATAAATTAAAGGTGGTAATTTAATAGCATTTCTTTCATATAAAAATCCCAAAAACTTAGGACCGTTGATTTTATGAGCAGAAGTAGATAATAAGTCAATATTCATTTTAGCAACATCAAGATTAATGTTCCCTAAACCTTGTACTGCATCCACATGAAAATAGGCATTACTTTGTCTTACTATTGCACCAATTTCAGTCAAAGGATTAATTGTTCCTACTTCATTATTAACTGCCATTACAGATACCAAAATAGTTTGTGGAGTCAATGCGTTTTTTAAGTCAGCCAATGATATACGACCATCTGCATCTACATCAAGGTAGATAACATCATAACCCTCTTTTTCCAATTGCTGCATTGGCTTTAGAACAGAGGGATGTTCAATTTTAGTTGTGATAATGCGTTTACCAATATTTTCGCGACTATGCGCTGTCCCAAAAATAGCAGTGTTATTACTCTCAGATCCACCGGAGGTGAAAATTATCTCATTTTCGCTTGCATTGATTGCTCCTGCAGCTTCTTGCCTAGCCAGATCAATGACATGACGGGCCTTACGTCCTAATTCATATGTACTGGAAGCATTACCAAAGTCATTTTTCATTTCTTCAGCTATCACTTTAATTACTTTGGGAGACATGGGTGTAGTAGCAGCATTATCCAAGTAAATTTCTGTCATTTATGAATTCATCTTTTCTATGTAAGTACAAATAATTTTAGCCGCTTTAGCACCCACTTTTTGTGCAAACTGATTAAAGTCTTCATTTGCATCTTGATTACCATTATCAGAAATAGCTCGCAAAGCTATTAAAGGCTTATTAAAATGATAAGCCACCTGTGCAAAAGCAGTCCCTTCCATCTCAACTCCTAAAGCTTGAGCAAAGTTTTGCCTAATATCATTTTTTTGTGCTTGTGAACCAATGAATGAATCGCCTGTGACAATAAGTCCCTCTTTATATTCAATATTCTCATACTGCAAAAACTCTGCAAATTGTGTTCTGGCAGTCGACTTCAAAACAAACTCTGCCGGTTCACCTGGTATTTGTCCTTCAACATAATCTCCTGCTAGAGTATTATGCGCATCGTGATAAGCAAATGAACTGGCTAAAATCAAATCTCCCTTTTGAATACTTGTCTGTAAAGATCCTGCTGTACCAGTCATAAAAACTAAATCAATATTAACCTGGCATAGCAAACTGGCTAAATTCATGGCAGCTTGTACTTTACCAATTCCACTCAAACCAATATATAAATCATTGTGGTTAACGCAAAAATGCTCGAATGTAGTAGATCCGAACATTTCTTTGTGACCAGAGTGAAAATACTTATGATAATATTCTGCCTCAATTTCCATTGGGACAATAATTGCTATCTTCATTTTTACCCTCGTTTTTATTTATAAGTGAAATAACGCCAATAATACCAAAATAATTAAAATCGAAACAATGAGAATGGCACGATTAAGCTTACCTTTCAGTCTTAATGCTTTGTCTTGACTTGTAGTTGGTTGAGATTGTGACTTATTCTTTTCTCTTCTCGGCGTCTGCTCCTGAGTCTTTGCCCTTTTACTTGAAGATTCATTTGGGTGTATAACTTCATCTTCATTACGGGTAAAATCTGGGTTAACGTCAACTTTATCTTCATTATCATCAAAAGCAGATTTAATTGTATTTAAAATATTCTTGCTTTTTTTCTTTTTTAATTTTTTACGGTAATCAGATCGCTTTTCTGTCATTTTAATCCCTTGTATTAGCACTGGTAAGCAACATATTCTCCCAGACACTCATTGCATATAATGTCTTGGCATCAACAATTTTACCTTGTGCCGCAAGCTGTTTCAACTTTTCCAAACTATACCAGTGGCTAGTTAAAAATTCGTCAGGATCAAGCGCCTTTTTATCAGTCAGTTTGGTTAATGTATCACAATAAAATAAGTATAGTTTCTCATTAGTAAAGCCAGGCGACGAATAGAATTCTGTTATCTTTTCCCAGTAGTCGGCATGATATCCGCCTTCTTCATTTAATTCCCTTTTCATGGCATCTAATGGACTGGCATCAGTTTCATCTATTAATCCTGCTGGAATTTCTAAAGTCAACTCTTTAATCGGCTCACGCCACTGCTCAACCAGCAACATTTCTTGCTTATCATTTACTGCAATGGCAGCCGAAGCAGGCTGATGTTTTACTACCTCTCTTGTTGCAGTTTCACCATTAGGTAATTTGATCGTTCTAACTGAAAGATCAACTATACGCCCAGTAAAAATTTGTTTTGAAGAGATTTCAGTTTCTGTTAAATCCATTATTCACTTTCCTGTTAATCAGCTAAATATACATTGACACATTGGAGCCCATTTTTTCCTTGGGCAAGCTGATATTTAACCTTTTGTCCTACTTGTAAGCGACGATAACCTTCTTCTTTTATTGCTGTATAAAAAACAAAATATGATTTCTGGTTTTCACTATCAGTAATAAAACCAAAACTACTGTTACGATCGAATTGCTTTACAGTTCCGTAGCGCATTATTCTTCTAAGCCTTCCTGCACAGCTTCAGGGTAATCCTCTTTGACAATTTTAGCACATCTACCGCAAAGCATTGGTACTTCACTATCAGCTCCGATATCAGTTCTAATCATGCGACAACGAGGACAAACTTCTCCTTTAGCATGCTCAACTACAAAAGCACCATTTGGTAATTTTTGAGCATTTGCCGGTGCCTCACCCTTAGCAATCGTTAATTTAGAAACAATCAAAATTTGTCTAAAGTTGGCATCAAGATTAGCTAAAACAGTTTTTATCTCATCTGTGGGATAAACTGTAACAGCTGCTTCAAAAGATTTACCAATTAATTTTTGATCACGTGCTTCTTCGAGCACCTTCAAAACATCATCACGTAAATTCATGAATTTCTGCCAATTTTCTAGAAGTTCATCATGATTATCATATCGTTCAACTTCAGGCATGTCGGCAAGCTGGACGCAATCTTCTTTTTCTTTTAAGAAGGACCAAACCTCTTCCATTGTATGAGGTAATATTGGTGTCATGACTTTAGCAAGCTTTACCGCTGCATCATAGATTACAGTTTGCATTGATCTTCTCGCATGACTGTTTTTGCTTTCAATGTAAAGAACATCTTTGGCAAAGTCCAGGTAAAATGCTGATAAGTCGTTTGAGATAAAGGCAAATACCTTTTTATAAACATTATTAAAGTCGTAACGTTCATAACTGTCAAGGCAAGTTTTAACTAAATCGTTAAGTTTAACTTCCATGTATTGATCAATAGAATTGAGATTTTCACAAACCACGCGGTCTCTTTGTGGATCAAAGTCTGAGGTGTTAGCCAGCATGTAACGGAAAGTATTCCGAATTTTACGATAACTTTCAGAGGTTTGACGTAAAATATCTTGTGAAACGGCAACGTCAGAAGTCGTGTCAACTGAGGCAACCCATAAACGAATTATTTCCGCACCCATTTGTTTGATGACATCGTTTGGTGAAATTACATTACCTAACGATTTAGACATTTTATGTCCTTTTTCATCTAAAACAAAGCCTTGTGACAAAATGCCACGATAAGGTGCTTTACCCGTGGCAGCTACAGAAGTAATCAGACTTGAATTGAACCAACCACGGTATTGGTCGCTACCTTCAAGATAAAGATCACATGGAAATCTCAAGTCTGGTCTTTTGGCCATAACTGCCTGATGGGAAGACCCTGAATCAAACCAAACGTCCAAAATATCTGTTTCTTTAGTAAACTTACCATTGGGAGAATGTACGGAAGTAAAACCGTCTGGCAACAATTCCTTGGCACTTCTTCTATACCATGAATTTGATCCTTCTTTGGCAAAAATCTGGGCAATGTGCTCAATAGTCTCTGGCGTGACAATCGGGGTACCATCTTCTGCGTAAAAGATAGGCAGTGGAACACCCCAAGCACGTTGTCTGGAAATTACCCAGTCACCACGATCTTTAATCATATTGTGTAAGCGTAATTGACCCCAAGACGGCGTAAATTTAACCTGATCAATCTGGTCAAGAATTTGCTGACGAAACTTAGCAACAGAAGCAAACCATTGTGTAGTAGCACGGTAAATTACAGGCTTCTTTGTGCGCCAATCATGCGGGTATGAGTGGGTAAAGAAACTTAACTTGAGTAAATTCCCTGACTTCTTTAATTTTTCGCTGACAACTTTATTTGCATCATCATAAAATAAGCCAGCTAAATCAGGATCATTAATATCTTCAGTAAAGCAACCCTTGTCATCCATAGGACTATATACAGGTAGACCATATTTTTGAGCAACATTATAGTCATCTTCACCAAAGCCAGAAGCTGTGTGAACTAAGCCAGTACCGTCACTAGCAGTAACGTGCATCGCATTCATTAAAATGGCATCACGGTCATACAAAGGATGCTTAGCAACCATACGGTCCATTTCACTACCCTTAAGATGTTGCACCACCTCATAGTCATTCCAACCTAATTCTTCAGCGACGGCTTCTAAACGATCAGTTCCAACAACGTAGCGCTTATCGTTAACCTGGACTACTGAGTAATCAAACCCTGGATTAACTGTAATCCCTTGGTTAGTAGGAATAGTCCAAGGTGTAGTTGTCCAAATCAAGAAATATGTCTTCTCAGGATTCAGAATTCCTTTGCCGTCTTTTACAGGAAATGAAACATAAATTGAAGGTGATTTAATATCGTGATATTCAACTTCCGCTTCAGCTAATGTTGATTCACTTGAAGGAGACCAATAAACAGGTTTTTTACCTTTATAGATATAACCTTTTTCATACATTTTACCGAAGACGCGAATTTCTTCTGCCTCATATTCTGGTTGATAAGTAATATATGGGTGGTCCCAGTCTCCCATTACGCCTAAACGCTTAAAGTCAGTCATTTGCTTTTTAACTTCTTTACTGGCAAAATCCTGACAAAGCTGACGGTAATCCGCAAGATTCATTTTTTTGCGGTCAACGCCTTGTTTAGTCAATTGCTGTTCAATTGGCAACCCATGAGTATCCCAACCAGGAACATAAGGGGCATAATAACCGTTCATGTTTTTGAAGCGAACAATTATGTCCTTAGATACTTTATTCATAGCATGGCCAATATGAATATTACCATTTGCAAAGGGAGGACCATCATGCAAGTCAAATCTTGGCTTTCCTTTGTTTAATTTTAATCTCTGTTCATATAATTTATTTTCTTCCCATTCTTTTTGCCATTGTGCTTCGCGTACTGGCAAATTGCCCCGCATCTTAAATTTAGTTTTACCTAAATTAAGTGTATCTTTCACTCTCATTTTTTAATCCTTCCTATCAAAAAAACCTCGCCCTATAATTAGGGCGAGGTTAATATCGTGGTACCACCTAAATTGAGTCGCTAAACTCCACTTAATGAATTGCGTATCGTGCAACCACCGTAACAAACCATTATTAACAGCTGATCAACCTTTAAGCTCTTATATTAGACTCACACCCTCACTAATTCGCTGAATTGCTCGCAAGTTTTACTGTTAGTTTGTCATTTATGATTTTTATAGTCATCCGGAAAAATAATAGTAGTTCCACCAGAATTATTATCGGCTGCAGCATCGTCGTTATTAACAGTTTCAATACTAGGACTGTCACCGGTCATTGGTTGAGGACTATTATTTGTTTCTTCAGAGTCTTGTTCAAAGTTTACTTCATCATCCGTATCGTTGTCAACCTCAAAATCCTCATCGTCTTCATCAGTATCAGTATCATCATCGTCTTCATCGACATCCTCGTCTTCATCGGTGAGCATGATTGGTTCTGCACCATCAGGAGGATAAAACCGTTCTGTGTCAAAATATTGATCAAGAGCTTTTTGCCACTTTTCGTCATTCAGATTCTCAATTGCTTTTTGTAGAAGTTCTTGAATATACCTGCGATAACCGGAAGCTTCCTTTTTGACCCGTTCATAATCCGACTTAATAGTTTCCAGTTGCTGGCGCTGATAATCAGTATCAATTTTAGCCTGCTCAGTTGCGTTATTTGCCTGAACTGTAGCGTCGTTGATAATTCTTTCTGCTTTGATCTTGGCATTATTTATGGCTTCTTTAGTAGCATTTTCGTTCTGCTGGTATTGTGCAACCTGCTTTTGTAAATTTGAAACTCGATCTTGTAATTGGATTATTTTATTTTTATAATCAATATTTTGATCTAATACATCACCATAATCGTTAATAATTTGATCTAAAAAACTATCAACTTCATGCCTGTCATATCCACTTAATCCTCTTTTTTTAAATTCTTTATTGTGAATTTTTATTGGAGTCAGCTTCTGCGTTTCTTTCTTTTCGTCTGCCATAGCTTATATACCACCTTATAATTGCCTTTTTTCGTCGTTGAAATACTCATAATCTTACATCTGCCAAAATGTCTTTGGCTAAGAACATCAGCTTCTTCAATTATTATATTAAAATCTTTAATAGTATGCCAATTTAATTTAACTAAATTATTTTTAATATTGGCTTTAATTTGGCTTCTACTTTGTTTAGCTATTGCTGCTAGAACTGCATCCAAACGTAATGAAGAAGCAATTACAGTTAAGTGTTTACTTTCATCTTCAACAGCTAATGTTTTTTTGCTTGAAATAGGCCTTAATTTAACTTTTGTGCGGCCAATATGAGTAATTTCATATTGGAAAAAATCAGTTAGTTCACTTTTGCCAAAAAATTGCCAGCGCCCTTTCCCATCCGTAATAATATCACCAAATGTGGACGTTGCTATTCCAGCATTAGTTATACTTCCTAATACATCACTATGGGTCAAAGAAACAAATTTTTGAGGATATTCAATTTCAAATAGACTGATTTGATATGACAGAGATGAACCAGTAGCCCAATCTTCTGTTATAACAACTCTCTTTTTTTCAGCATTTGCATAACCACCAAAGCTTTGCAAACAAACTTCATTTCCAGCCAGTTTTTTTAAAATGTCTCTTTCCCCTGGATCTAAAAAATCAGTTAAAACTTTTTGATGCTTATAAATGACATCATTTATAAGCCCATTCATTCTATCAACTGTTTTTTGGTCAGATAAATTTCCTTTAAAGACCACATTTTTAATATAAAAACTACATTTTGAAATATTAGATGTTTTCAAGAACTGCCCCCTAATAATGAAGGTGAAATTACTATTCTATCACTTCGTAAATTATTATATCATGAACTGTGACTTTCTTTTATTTTAGGAAATAATTCAGCCAGTCAATAAATAAAGAGCTAGTAGCTCCCGTCAAAGTTATAACGAAATTTACCAGCTCTTTATTAGGATTGGAGATTAAACAAATAAATGAAATAAAATATTTGCAATCCAATTTAAAACATAATCTTGGACAAAATAAAGTAAAAGCAAACCGATTAAAAATGAAATATCTAATCCAGTGGCATTAGACAGTCTGGCAATTGGCCCCTTTCGAAAAATATTCAAATAAGGGTTAATTACTCGATTAATTATGCGACCCACAGCTGAATCGCGTAGAGAAGGAACCCAACTTAAAATTGCATCAATTACCATGACTATACTGTAAATCCATATTACATAGTCAATAATATTAATGCCGTAATATATGATATTTGCTGCCATTAACTTAAAGAATCTTTCTTATCAACTAGATCGCTAATTTTGCCATTCGTGACAAACTTTGGGGGAGTCGCTAAAAAAATTTTATCTCCGATACGTTGAATTTCACCGTTTAAAGCATACACTGTACCAGTAATAAAATCAACGATTCTTCTGGCTGATGCATCTTCCATTCTGCTGAAGTTAATAATTACCGCTTTATTATTCAATAAATTCTGGGCAACTTCTTTAGCATCTGAATAAACACGTGGCTCATAAAGCACAATTTTGCTTTTGGCAGCATTCATACCAGATTTAATGGAAACAACTTTATCGCGGTTAACAGCACCAGCAGGAAAATTGTCTTCATCACTTAACTGCTGCTCTTCTGCATATTCGTCATCTAACATTTCATCTTCATCATTTGCCACGCCGAAAAATTTGCCTATTTTACTAAAAGCCATTTCTCTTGCCTCCTATTAGTTTTCACCACGATGCCTGAAAAATGGAATATCATCAGTATCGTCATCATCAAAAGCATTAGTTTCGATTTGTGAAATACTACTTTGATCGTCTTTATCAAATGAACTAGATCTATCATCCTGATTTGCTGCAAAAGGTGTTGACCGACGGTTGCCCTCATCATCGTTATCCAGGCCCCAAACACTTGTCGGATCAACCATTGGCTTATGTTTAGGTGCACTTTGAACTGCACTGGAATTTTCGCTTACAGCCGTATTTTGCTCCATAGGTCTGTTAACTGAGTTAATTTTTCTTTCTGGAGATGTATTGGCTTGACCTGGTTGGGATTTAATCTGGTGACTATGACCCGGGAGCTGCTTTGAGGCTTCCTCCTCTGCTTGAGAGTTGATTCCTGTCGCAATAACAGTAACTACAACTTCATCTCCCAAATTAGGATTAATAGAAGTACCAAAAATTATATTAACATCGTCACCAGCAGCCTTAGAAACGATTTCTGAAGCATCCTGCGCTTCAAATAAAGTTAAGTCAGGACCACCAGTTATATTTAGCAGTACCTGCTTAGCACCATCAATCGATACTTCAAGCAAAGGGGAAGAAATTGCCAGTTTTGTAGCTTCAACAGTGCGATTTTCGCCACTTGCACGGCCAATACCCATTAAAGCAGCGCCTTGATTAGCCATAACAGTTTTAACATCGGCAAAGTCGAGGTTGACATAGTCAGTTGAAGTAATTAAGTCAGAAATACCTTGAACACCTTGTTTTAAGACATTGTCAGCTTCTTTGAAAGCATCCATCATCGGTGTCTTTTTGTCAACCATTTCTAGTAAACGATTATTGGCAATAATTACAAGAGTATCAACGTACTGCTTTAGCTGCGCAATACCCTCAGCGGCGTTTTTTGATCTTTTTGGTCCTTCAAAAGTAAAAGGACGAGTTACAACGCCAACAGTTAACGCACCCGTTTCGCGGGCAATTTTAGCTACAATTGGTGCAGCACCAGTTCCAGTACCACCACCCATTCCAGCAGTAATGAAGATCATGTCAGCGCCCTTTAGAGCATCTTCAATTGTCTGTTCACTTTCTTCTGCAGCCTTTTGGCCAACTTCAGGGTGAGAGCCAGCTCCCAGTCCTCTTGTTAACTTAGGGCCTAACTGAATTTTATTCTCTGCTTTATTGCTATTTAATGCTTGTACATCAGTGTTAGCAGCAACGAAGGAAACTCCCTGCACACCGTCATCAATCATTCGATTAACAGCATTACCACCAGCACCACCGACACCGATAACTTTGATGACAGCATTTTTATTGTCGTCTGAATCGAACGTGAAATCCATCTAATTAACCACCTTTAATCAAAGAACTTTTTGAAGAAGTTCTTAAAGCCTTTATCTTTATTTTGCGTATTATTTTTTGTTTTACTATGCGGAGATTGCTCACGCTTTAGTAACTCATGTCTATTATATTCTTCTTTTCTTTTAGTTTCATTAACAGCAATTGTTCTTTTAGAAGTTTTTGGCTTTTCCTGAGTAGACTGCTCCCCTTGACCGAGAGCACCTCTGCCATAAATAGCACTAATTACTAGGAAATCTATATCGGACATTTTATATGCATAGTTAACTACTCCGTAAGCCGCTGAGTAAATTGGATTACGCATCCCAATTTGGTCAGGCTGATAAATTCGCGCCTTAACGTTCAAAGTATTAGCTATAATACTATCAAAGCCTTGCAGCAGACTGCTTCCGCCAGTAATAATAATACCACCAGGTAACTCTAAAGCATCATGCTTAATCAAACCTTTTTCAATTCTAGCAATAGTCTGCATGACTCTAGCGTTAATAATTTCACTTAAGTAATTTTCGTCAACCATTTGCTGGCCATTTGAACCAACGCTGTTAACGGCAAATTTATTTTTAGCAGATGCCAGGCTAGGATCAGCATAACCATAATCAAGTTTTATTTGTTCTGCATCCTTGTTAGAAGTACTTAAAACAACCGAAATGTCATTACTAATATCACTGCCGCCTTCAAAATCGATATTAGCATATTTAATTTGATTATTATGAATTACCGTAGCCGTCGTAACTCCTCCACCTAAGTCGAGGATAATTGAACCAAAATTGCGTTCACTTTCATTTAAAGCCACGCTGGCAATAGCAAGTGGAGTTGGAATAAAAAAGTTATTGGAATAGCCAGCACGTTCAATAGCTTTTTTGATATTATGTAAAGGACTAGCAGGAGCCGTTAACATGATGCCTTGTACAGACAAAGAATGTGCAATCATTTTTCGCGGATCATCGACTTCGGTTTTACCATCAATTAGAAAGCGACTTGGCAAAAAAGAAATAGGCTCCCGTTCGTTTTTCACAGCAGACCTGATGGCAGCACGAACTACTCGCCTAACATCATGGTTACCTACTTCTTGACCATTATCGCTGATATTAACTAAATCACTTGCAGTTTCAAGTTGGAGCATACCTACAGGTATACCTGTTACTACTCGATAAATATTTGCATTTGTTTTTTTGGCTATTTCTTTTAAAGCCCTATTAATCGCAGCGGCAGTTTCATCAATATCAACTATATTGCCATGTCGCATCCCTTTATTAGGAACTGCAACGGCTCCAATAACTTTGCCGGAATCAGCTACAACCGCTTTCACACTTGTGGTACCAATATCTAAGCCCACTAATAAATTTGAATTGTCCAAAATTTTCCCCCCGTCAGTGCTACCTAAAAAAATTTTACCATAAAACTAGCTTAAAATCAGTTTATATTAAACCGTAAGCACGCTTTTCATTTGGTGTAAGCGGCCTGCTAAACGCCCCTACTTCCAAATCAATCAGCGTATTTTTTCCCACTTTAGTTTTTATTTTATTATAGTACTTTATTTTACTTTTTAGGGTTGAAACGTTGCCAATAACTACATTACCGTTTTTCATTAGAAAAATCACTTGTGATTTTCTTCGGGTATTACCACTTAATAATTTAATTTGATCCTGAAAATCAGGCGGTAAACTATTGAATAAATGAAGAATTTTTCTGAGAGATACTTCATGATTGTAGCCTACAAAAACTGGTTTATCTGGATACACTTTTGACCAAGGAATAAACTGAGACCCCAATTTTCCCTGTGTAAGTATTTTACGATATCCTTTAGAAGTCTTAATGTAGCCTTTTGTGGGATATTCATCAATTTCAATTATTAAATGATTAAAATCTTTAACTTGAACTTTGATGTTTTTTATTTCTGAGTATTTTGCAGATAGTTTACGGGATACGCCATTTTTATTAAAAAGATAATCGACTACTTTATCACTAGCTTTAATATCTGTTGCTTTTACAACTTCTTTTACTGGTAAATCATTTTCCCCGTTAATTTGAATACTTTGAACATTTGCCAGTGGAGAAATATAATAGCCAAGCCCCAAAAGTGCTATTACTGAAACACCTATTATAAGTCCCAATCTCTTTAATAGTGCAGATTTACGTTCATTATGTAATTTAGAAAGAGAGGCAGAGATTTTTGTATTAGTTCTGAAATTTTTCTTTTTCTTACTTGATTGATGACTTAAGTATGGTGATAGCTTTTCTTTAGGGTCAATTTTAGTTACTCGTTTTTTTGTCAACTGCCTCACCTTCTTTTTATTTTGCTAAATCTTGCATTACTTTAATTACTTCATCAGAAGCATCAGAAACTCCTAGTTTTTTTGATGCCTTACTCATTTCCTTATAGTACTTACGATCCAACACGATATGATCAATTGAAGAAATAAAGTTATTAATATTGAGTTCACTTTCCGCAATCACTGTCGCTGCACCGGCTTTTTCAAGATCAAGAGCATTTTTCATTTGGTGATTATTAGTAACATTTGGACTAGGGATCAAAATAGCTGGGACTCCTAAAGCAGTAAATTCAGCAATACTAGTGGCTCCTGAACGCGAAACTACACAAATCATTTTTGGCAAGAGTGCTGGCATATCCTTAATATATGGTAAGATTTTAATACTTTTCCCATAATTAACATTAGTTAGTTTTTCTGCAATTTTTTGATAATAATAAGTTCCTGTTACCCAAATGACCTGATATGGCTTTGTTTCAAGACGAGTCAGTGATTTCAACATTATCCGGTTGATAGCCAAAGCACCACGAGAACCACCAAAAACCAATACAGTAGGTATTTGAGGATTAAGACCCCATTTACTTTGCAAATCAATCTTTGTTGATGACAGATTTAGTACTTGTTGAGAACGTGGATTTCCAGTTTTTACCAACTTTTTCTTTTCCGAAAATTGCTTGGCTGCATCATCAAACGTATAACAAATTTTGTTCACATAGTGTCCTAAGAACTTGTTAGCAACGCCAACTACTGAATTAGATTCATGAATCAGAGTCGGAATCTTCATTTTTGTTGCTTCATACACTACGGCACCACTGACATAGCCGCCAGTTCCCATCACGATATCAGGCTTAAAATCATTAATAATTTTTTGAGCTTTTTTCGTGGCCTTAAGAAACAAACTAATTGTAGCAAAATTACTCATTATATGTTTACGAGAAAAACCGCGCATCTCAATTGTTTTAAAATTTACTCCTGCTGCTGGAACTATTTTAGCTTCGAGGCCATTTTTTGTACCGACAAACAGTATTTCATCATTTGTCGCCAAGTTGCGCTCTTTTAATCGTTCAATAATTGCCATAATAGGATAAATATGGCCGCCAGTTCCTCCACCTGTAAATATTATTCTCATTTTATTTAGTCTTCAATTCCTTTATAAAATTAACAAAATAGTCTCCACGTTCTTCAAAGGTTCGAAATTGATCCCATGACGCACAAGCTGGTGAAAATAACAATACATCACCAGGATTTGTTAATTCATATGCTCTTGGTACTGCTTCCTGTAAAGTATTTTCAATGACAATGTTTTTAATGCCAGCTTTACGAGCTGCATCAGCCAGTAAATAACGGGTTTCGCCATATAAAACCACGGCTTTTACATGTTTTTTTAAAAGTGGGACCAAGGAATCAAAAGTAAAACCGCGATCTAACCCACCAGCGATCCAAACTTCAGGATCTTCGAAAGATGGAATAGCAACTGAAGCCGCCTCTATATTTGTCGATTTGGAGTCATTATATATCTTGCGGCCTTCCAAGGTCATAACATATTGCAAGCGATGCTTTGCCCCGGTAAAAGTACTTAACACTGCTTGGATATCGTGGATATCTGCTCCCATAATTTGTGCAATTGCGCTGGCAACTAACGCATTCTGCTGGTTATGGATACCGGGTAATTTCATGTCAACGGTCTTAATGATTTTTTCATACTGATTCTGTAAATAGCCATCAGCAATAAAATAGTCGGCAGTTCGATCATTTTCGGAAAATGTTATTAGTTTTGCTTTAGTAACTTTCTTTTCTTCTTCAAAAATATTTTTTTGATCTAAGTTAGCTAAAAAATAATGATCTGAAGTTTGCGTTCTGGTAACGTTTAGTTTGGCATTAACATAATTAGCAAAAGTCTTGTGATAATCTAAATGGACATTGTGATAAATATCAATAATTGCAGCTACTTTAGGATCAATATCTGTTACGCCAAGTAGTTGAAAACTGGAAGTTTCGCAAACCAAAATATCATCCTTGGTAGCTTTTTTCACCACTTCAGAAATTGGAACACCAATATTACCAACTGCATATGCATGATGGCCATTCTTAGCCAGATGATGCTCCAGAATTTTCTGTGTTAACATTACCGTAGTAGTTTTACCATTTGAGCCCGTAACACAAATATATGGAGCTTCACTAACACTCAATGCAATTTCAGGTTCAGTAATAATTGGCAAATTTAATTTTCTTGCTTCTTGCACCATAGGGTTTTCATAAGGAATCCCCGGATTTTTTACTAAATAAGCAAAAGATTCTTGGTTTAATAATTCTACTGGATGCGTGCCCCCTATTATTCGCACGCCCAGTTTTTCCAATTCCTGTGCTTTTGGATTTTTACTTAAATCAGCCTTGTCGTTTAAAGTTAGCTTTGCACCAAGTTCAAGCAGTAATTTACTTACTGCAAAACCACTTTTGCCGAGGCCTAAAACTAAAATATTTTTACCTTGATAAGTCTTAACTTGCCTCATTGAACTATTTTATCCCCATATTACTAAATACAAGATACTTCCCAGTAAGCCAACAATCCAGAAAATAATGTCTACTTTCCATTCAGAGTAACCCAGCATTTCAAAATGATGATGTATTGGCGTCATCTTGAAAATCCGTTTACCAGTTGTTTGAAAAGAGATAACCTGCAATATCACGCTTGCTGTTTCACATACAAATACAATTCCCACTAACAAAAGTGACCAGGGCCTATTTAAAAAGATACTGACAGCAGCCAGTCCTCCTCCTAAAGCTAGAGACCCAGCATCACCCATAAAAATTTTAGCAGGCTTATGATTAAAAATAAAAAATGAAATTAAACCACCTATGACACTCATACAAAAAATTAAAACGGCAAAGTTTTTTTGCTTAAGTGCAATATAAGAGTAAGTGGCATAAGCAATAATTGACAGCCCAGTTGCCAGACCATCTAAACCATCTGATAGATTAACCGCGTTGGAATAACCTACCAACCAGAAAATTACAAAAATCGTGAATAAAACAACACTGTCAATTACACCAAAAAACGGTATGAAAAGTTTAAATTGAAAATGGTCCGTTGCCGCGATAATAATAATCAAAACAGCAACTAAAATTTGTAAAGAAAATTTTTGCCATGCACGAAGACCCAAGTTACGTTTATAAAACAATTTTATACTATCATCTAAGAAGCCTATAATACCGTAGCCTAGCAAACTGATTAATAAAATCCACATCATCTTTGTGACTTCGTGTTGCCATGCACAAACCCAAATTGTAGAAACTGTGGCTGCTAAAACAAAAACCACACCACCCATTGTAGGTGTACCAGACTTTTTTTCATGCCATTTAGGACCTTCATCACGAATTTCCTGTCCTTCATGATGTGACCTCATGAAAATAATCATCCAGGGTAAAATAATCCCAGTTAACGCCAACGAACTTACCAATGCAATAATGCTAATGATCAGCATAAAATGCTACTCCTTTAATTGTATTTTTATTTTTGTCCCGGATTTGACAGCTACACCAGCAGTTACACTTTGCTTAGATACTACGCCTGTACCTTTAATGCTTAATTTAGCCCCAGTCAAATCAGCAAACTGCTTCAGCTCATCATTTGTCCAGCCTTTCATAGCAGGACACTTTATAATGCCGGCAGTCCGCACCAGCATTAATTTACCAGACTGCTTTTTTTGTCCTGCCTGATAAGACTGCTTGGTTATTTTATCACCTGAACCAATCCTGACAAGTCTGAATCCAACCCGTTGAGCAATTCCTTCAGCTTCCTTATAACTTAATCCTGTTAGGTCAGGTATTTTAATCATAGTTGAGCTGCTTAAACCATTTTTCGACATAAGAATTATTCTATTCATCACAGGTTTAAAAATTGAAGAAAGAATTACTTCAGCCGGTTTACTCATTCTTTGGGGTTGCTTTACAGTGATGTAAATGCAATAACGTGGATGCTTAGCTGGTGTAACACCAACTACAGAAAAGATGTAATTATTGTTCCCCTTAAGATAGCCACCACCTTTAAGATTGGCAATTTGAGCTGTTCCCGTTTTAACAGCAATACTTTGATTTTTCATCCGGTATGCAGCTCCGGTACCAATTCTTTTATTTAAAACTTGTCGCATGTTTCCAAGAACTATATTTGCTGTTTCTTTAGTATAAACTGGTCTGCCAACTTTTTTTATTTGGTAACCCGTTATTATGTGATCACCTGCATCGGTAATTTTTTCAACGAATTGGGGTTTTACCATTTGACCATTATTCGCCAAGCTGCTAAAAGCTTGCATCATTTGCATGACGTTCACATCAACGCCCTGACCAAAACTAGTGACAGCCTGATCAATGGGTGAATTAAACGCGATTAATCCTGGTTGTTCACCTGGAAGCGTTACGCCAGTTTTCTGATCAATGTGGAATTTTTTTAAATACTTTTTCCAAGTCTTAGCACCCATTTGTTGTTCAATATGAACAAATCCGGTATTGCTCGAACGTGGAAATGCTTGTGAAAAAGGTATGCTTCCCCAGCCATGCGGCTTCCAATCGTGAATTACTGAACCATTCACAGAAACTGATCCTGAATTATAATATTGATTTGGATGATAGTTTCCACTATTGACAGCAGATGACAATGTCAACACCTTAAAAACCGATCCGGGTTCATATGTATCTTGCACCAAAATATTGCGATAAGAATTTTTCAGACCCTTTTTGGTCTGCGGGTTGAAACTTGGTCTTTGTGAAGCAGCTAACACTTTTCCCGTCTTCATATCTTCAACTACGGCTGTCATAGAAATAGGATTAAAGGTATCCTGAACATAAGACAATCTGCTTTCAAGGCATTCCTGCAGCTGCGAGTCAATAGTTAAATATATATTATTACCATCTACTGGGGCTTTATAAGTATGGGTACTATTGGGAGTCTGGAAATTTGAGGCATCAACAGCTGAAACCTGATAGCCGTTTTTTCCAGTAAGAACGTCGTCATACCAAGCTTCCAGTCCCATGGTACCCTCTAAATTTTGTTGCCTTGTTTTTTTATCATAAACTGGTGTAGCCATACCAATTATGTGTGATGCAAAATTACCATTTGGATATAACCGTGACTGAGTTTCAAAAAATTTAATTCCTGGCAAATTCATTTTTTCAATTCGGTCTTTTTGCTTTTTTGTCAAATTAGAACCTGCAGTACCAAATTGTACCTGAAAAACTGGCTGCGAAGGATTAAGATACTTTAAAATTTTATTTGCTTTAAGAGGTAAAACTTGTGCTAACTTTTCAGCAGTTTTACTTTTGTTAACAACATATTCGGGCTTATTTTTATAATTAATGGAAGATTTATCTAGAATGGCATAAATTGTATATAGATGTGAATCCTGCGCTACAGCTAATCCATTACGGTCATAAATATTTCCCCGATTGGCCTTTAACACTTGGTTACGCATATACAATTGCTCGGTCTTAGCGGTTAAATTTTGCCCATTAACGGTTTTTGAGATTCCAAGATATAAAAATCTGCCTATAAATACAAGAAAAACCAAAGCAACAGCTACCTCGAGAAATCTCCCGACTGTAAAACGGTATCCGTGGGCTTTGGAATTTAAGTTATTTCTTTTACTAATGTGTTTATTCATTAGCGTATGGTCCTAATATTTTTTTCATTCAAAGCCAACCCCTTGCTGCGAGCAATTTTATTCATTCTTGAGCTTGAGGTCAACTCACCTAATTCTTGATGCAAATCTCCAACTTGGCTTTGCTCTTTTGCAACCGAGCGCTGCAAACTAGTAAGTTCATGTTGAGCTGAAGTAGCAGAAATACTAGAAGAAACGAGCATTGTCATTAAGCCAATTGTGATCATAGTTCCCAATATAAGCAAGGACTTTTCGAAGCCGGTCCAAGCAACGTTGTGATGATTGAGAACTTGACGTTGTCTCTTCTCTGGATCTCTTTGCTCATTAGGATTAAACTCTATTTTTCTTGCTAAATTATCAGCCATTGTTTTTCCTCTTTACAATTTTTCTGCAACCCGTAACTTGGCACTGTGTGAGCGATTGTTATTTTTAAGCTCTTCAGCCGAAGCAACAATGGGCTTACGATTTACTAATCGAAGCGTTGGCTTCAAGTCATCGGGAATAGCAGGCATTCCCCTAGGTACCTCAACGTCGGAGTATTTTTTAAAAATATTCTTTACAATTTTATCTTCATCAGACTGAAAAGTAATTACACTAATGCGACCGCCCGGTTTGAGTAGTTTGATCGCTTCCTCAAGTGATGTACTTAAAGCATCAAGCTCGTGGTTTACAGCAACACGCAAAGCCTGAAAAGTCTTTTTTGCTGGATGCCCTCCAGTCCTTCTTGCAAACGCAGGAATTGCTTCCTTAATAATGTCAACCAGTTCAAAGGTTGTCGCAATTGGCTTTTTTTGTCTTTTGAGGACAATTTTATGAGCAATCTGGCTAGAAAACTTTTCTCCACCAAATTTATACAAAATATTAGCCAATTCCTTTTGACTTGAATCATTAACTAATTGATACGCATCGAGGCTTTGATCCTGATCCATTCTCATATCCAATCTAGCATCGAAGCGGTAAGAAAAACCTCTTTTTGCCTGATCAAATTGTGGGGAGGAAACGCCCAAATCATAATAGATACCGTCAATGCCATTTTGATAACCCAGCTTAACCAAGTTAATTTTTAAATGACTAAAGTTGTCGTGTACTAATTGTAATTTAGGGTCAGCCTCAGATTTAAGTAAATCGGCAAAGTTTAACTTAGCCGAATTTATTGCATATTCATCCTGATCAAAACCAATCACGGTACCACTAGCAAGTTTGCTCAGTAAATATTTTGCATGACCGCCGCCGCCAAAAGTTGCGTCTACATAAAGACCACCATCTTTGGGTTTTAAATTTTCGATTGTTTGGTGTAAGAGTACACTGGTGTGTTTGAATTCCATGTTTATAGTTCCAAATCATCTAAATTTTCTGCGATATCATCATAGTTCTCGTTGGCTTCATCACTAAAGCTTTCCCAACGCTCCTTTGACCAAATCTCAATTCGGTCAGAAACTCCTATAATGACACATTCTTTAACAAGACAAGCGTGCTTCTTCAACGTTGTGGTCAGATTCACACGTCCTTGCTTATCAAATTCGCATTCCATTGCACCAGAGTAAAATAAACGCGTAAAACTACGTGCATTTCTCTTAGTCAAAGGAAGGTGGGCTAGCTTGGCTTCAATTTCTTGCCATGCTTCTGTGGTATAGCCAAAAATACAGCCTTCCATTCCACGAGTAAATATCATTTTTTCTCCAATCTGACTACGCAAACGAGCAGGTATAATTAAACGCCCTTTACTATCGAGATTGTGATGATATTCACCCATGAACATAGCATTGCCCCCTTCCACTAATTAATTTACCACAATTCACCACTTCCTACCACTTTTTAGTTATAAAGTTTAACTTTTCTTTTTTATTATCCGAAAAGTAAAAAACGCAAACCATTACAGGTTTGCGTTTAACTAAAAAAACAAATTTTTTACTCAAAAAGTTTGACTATATCATCATAAATAATAATCCTAAATACCAAAAAATAGTATTAACAGTTAAATAGTCCCATATTTTGCGGAAAGTTTTACTTATGGACAAGTTCTTATTTTTAATTGCCTCAGTTATAGCAATTATTATAACTAAAATGAAGAAGACAAAAAAACCATATGGCAAAAACTCAGGTCTTTTCTGATCTAGAGTAATCAGGTGACATGCATATATAAAAAAGAATGGTAACAAATCATATCCGCGAAATTGAGCTTTGGGAAACATCTTATTAATAAGAAAAGCTAAAGCAAGACCAACAATAGGTATCAAAAAAATTAAAAACATTGGCTATATCCTCTATTATCTAATCTCTATTTTATCTTACTCTCTAATTGAAAAAAACTTTTAAGTAGCATAAAATATTGTTCAAACAGGGAGGTCTATCAATGACAAGAAGACATAATAAAAAGAGATCTAAATTTCAAAAGCTAACAATTGCCATGGCCTGGCTAATGGCAATAATAACTTTAGTTGCTGTAGTAATGCAAGTTGTTGGTGCATTATCCAGCTTTGGCTTTTTTGAATAAAAAAGCGTGAGATCATTGTCTCACGTTTTTTATTGTTGATAATTATCTATATTTACCATAAAGGGATAGTTAACAGCTAAATTCCACCATAATTTATAAGTAACGGAAGCGAAAATAAATGCCCAACATAAGGTTGGCAAAATACTTTTTACCAATTTCATTGAACTAATAATAGTCAGACCTGTTATATTCATAATAAGCCAAGTATAGCCCTCAATCAGAATTGAAGCGGTTAAAACCGCTAAGATTCGTGCCCAGAAAACTTCTGGCAAAAATCTGGCAGTTTTTTGCAACAGCCAGCAAATTATAGGTAAACTAATAGTATAAACACCAATAATACCCAAAAAATAAATATCGCTTACTATACCAGTACCAAAAGCTAACCAAATCTCTTTATGATTAGTGTCATCAAAAAGTGCTATTAACATCATGCTAACGGGTACCAATAAGTTTGTAGCATTACCAATTAAAAAAAACCGGTGAAAAAATAAAGACAAACTGCCACTGATAGCTAAAGCAATATATAAAGCTAAAACAAGACTAAACTTTCGCAGAGACTTCATTAGTCGTTCACTTTCCTTTTAATAACTGATACTACAGAGGGGTCATTTAATTCACCTGCTGGATTAATTTTAATTAAATCAGATAAACCAAATGTATCATGGGTTGTGGTAGAAATCGTTCCCACCAATAATCCTTTGGGTGAATTACCACCTAAACCGCTAGTGTAAATTTTTGCACCACGCTTTAGTTTTTCACTGTCGACCGCCTGAGTAAATGCTAGTGTCTTGTTACCTATTACCGTAATAATTCCATGAACTTTCTTTCCGTTTACGGCTTGTGCTTCAACTGCGAAACGATTAGCTGATTTATCACTTGTTGTTATTAATTCAACTTTTGCAGTAGCGGCATTGACCTCTATTAGGCGACCAATAATACCACCACCGGACATTACCGCCATATTTTTACGCAAGCCAGATGTAGTTCCCTTATTAATAACTAACAGGTCTGTCCAACTGTCCGGTGAACGAGAAATGACAGATGCTTGAATAATATTATAGTCAGTAAGCGTATTTTTTACTTTTAGTGCTGATTTAAGTTGTTTATTTTCATCTTCCAAGCTAGAATTACGAGCTTTGGTTTGTTCCAAGTCAGTAACTTTGCTCTTTAGATAGTTATTTTCATCTTGAGTATTTAATAAATCGTGAACATTATTTAAACTGCCAGAAACAAAACTAAGTGGAAAATCAATTATTCTTGATCCCACTGCAACCACGTCATTTCCAAAACTCTGGATAATCAGAGGAGTATCACGTCTATTACGTAAGCCGACACTACCTCCTATAATAGTAAAAGCCAAAATAACTGCTATACATGCCGATAATAATTTTTTGTTTTGTAGAAATTTCTTCATTTGGAAACATTCCCTAAAGAAAAGCCGGCGAAAACAGCCGACTTTTAGTATTATCTGCTATTTTTGCGCATTACTTCAATATTTTTCAGAGACTCACCTGTACCAACTGCAACACAATCTAGTGGATCTTGGGCTATAAATACTGGCACTTTAGTAGCTTCGGAAATAACCTCAGGTAAGTTTTTAAGTAAAGCTCCACCGCCCGTCAATACAATTCCGTGATCAATGACGTCTGCTGCTATTTCAGGAGAGGTCTGTTCAAGCGTTTCCTTAATTGCAACGATAATGTCCTGAACAACGTCTTGAATAGCATGAGCAACATCGACTGCTTTTACATCAACTGATTTTGGTAAACCAGTAACTAAATCACGACCACGAATATTGACTGCTTCAATATCTTCAGCCTTTTCAACTGAAGCAGAACCAATCTGAATTTTAATATCTTCAGCAGTTCTCTCACCAATTAGCAGATTAAAGTTAGAATGAACATAATTCACAATTGCCGTATTGAACTTATCACCTGCTTGGCGAATTGAGGTAGAAGAAACTATTCCACCTAAAGAAATAGTGGCAACATCGGTAGTACCACCACCAATATCTACAACCATTGAGCCAGTGGGATCCATTACTGGCAATCCTGCCCCAATAGCAGCTGCAAAAGGTTCTTCTATTACGAAAGCTTCACGTGCTCCAGCTACACGAGCAGCATCAATCACTGCACGCTTTTCAACCTCAGTTACACCAGAAGGTACACAAATCATAGCTGAAGGTTTGGAATTGCCAACAGTCTTTTCGATAAAATACTTAAGCATTGAGGCAGTTGTATCGTAATCAGCAATTACACCATCTTTCATTGGCCTAATAGCCACTATGCTTTCTGGTGTTCTGCCAATCATTTCTCTTGCTTCTGACCCTACAGCAATTACCTTGCCCGTATGGGTGTTTTTTGCCACCACAGAAGGCTCTCTTAAAACAATCCCTTTACCTTCCATATAAACAAGAGTATTGGCAGTTCCTAAGTCAATGCCAATATTTTTTGCTCCTAATCCAAACACGTAAATCTCTCCTTATTATTGCAGTCTCTAAATCTTGAATAATTATAGCATAAAGTGCAACTTAAAAAAGAAAATGGAACGTAACTTTAAGATGAATTTAAAATAATTGCCGTTCACAGAAACTAAAGTAATTTCCTTTGCCCACAATGAAATGATCAAGAAATTCAATCCGAAATAATTTTGCTGCCTCATGAAGCATCTCAGTGAGTTCAATATCACTTTTTGAAGGTAACAAATTACCGCTTGGATGGTTATGCACCACAAAAAAGCCGGCACAGGCATAAATAACTGCCCAACGGAAAATCTCCCGCGGATGCGCAATTGACTTATCCAAAGTACCTTGAAACAACTTCTTTTCAGCAATTATATGATTACTATTATCTATGTAGATAGCCCATAGTTCTTCTTGTTTATGTCCTGCAAATTTATCTAATAAATAAGTACCTACTTCATCGCTTGAAGTCATAATAAGTTCCCGGTCTGATACTGCTGAGCGCAGTCTTTCGAGCAATCCTTCGCTCAAAAGTGCTAAGCTGTCACAGCATTGACCACCAGAAATATATTTAAGCAGATCATTGGCATTTCTTATTTTTAATTCTTCCAACTTAACAAGAAGTTCATCAAAGTTTTCAATTCCATGTTCTTTCAGTTCTCCAAAAAAACTGTTCAGCATTTCCCAGTCGGTTTTAATTAAATAGTGATGAGACCTTATTAATTCCATAAAATCATTCCTTTCACTATTTATATACGCCAAAACTAACTAACTTTTTGTAAAAATTCAAAGAAGTCTTGACAAACAAGAACTGTTTTCTTATGATCTTCGACAGTAGCTGGAATTAAATCCGGCACCATTACACATTTTAAGCCGGCATTAACAGCAGCTAGCAATCCAGGAGAAGAATCTTCGAACGCTAAAATATTATTTTTGGCAATATGTAATTTTTGAGCTGCCAAAAGATAAATATCTGGTGCAGGCTTAGGCTTGACCTTATTATTTTTTAAATCGTCATAATTTAAGTGAAATTGAAAATAGTTACGCGTACCTGTGGCCCATAAGTTATGCTCCACCACATTTTCAGAATTGCTAGTTACCACAGCCATAGGCAATCCGGCAGCCAGAAACTGATCAAGAGCTTTTTGTACTCCTGGTCTTAACTTTAATTTACCTTGTTCGGTCCACTGCCATACTAGTTCATCAGTACGTTTAATAAATTGGTCACGTTGTTCTTTATTCTTAAAATATTGCAGGTAAAAATCGTTCATATCAGTTGTTGTAGAGCCAACTAATTTGAGATAGATATCATCGGGCGTACCAAGATTTGCCTCCTTAGCAGCTTGAATATTGGCTTTCCAGTATAAATTCTCGGAATTAACCAGCAAGCCATCCATATCAAACAAAATGCCTGTGATATCTTCCTTAATGCCTTGAACGCGCATTTTTTATCTCCATTTGTAAAATATCTCCAACTAAGTAAAATGATCCTGTTACTAGCAGTATATCATTTGTTTGACTCTTCTGCTTTAAATCTTGATAAGAAGTCCGCCAGTCAGCGTGATACTGATAACTTTTTTGAATCCAAAGCGGATAGTCTTCTTTTTTAGCAGCACGCGGATAATCAATTGTAGTTAAGTGAACTTCATCTGCCGCTTTAAACAGTTTAAAAACCTGCTCAATATCCTTGTCTTTCATCATCATAATCAATACTCTAATTTTGCCTTGCTTTTTCTCCTGCTTAAAATGAGCAAAATTTAACAGGTTTTGCATTGCCTGAATATTGTGTGCACCATCAAGGACAATTAAAGGATTATTTTGCAAGATTTGATAACGTCCAGGTACAGTTGTTTGGTTTATTGCATCTTCTATCTCTGAAGCAGAAAGTGAAAAATTTAATAAGTTAAAGGCTTGAACAGCAATAGCAATATCATAGCCTTCAACTAGTGGCCTGGGTAAAAAAGAAAGGTTTTGGAATTGATCTTGATACTCCAAATTTTCTTGAAGTAAAACACTAAAGTCAGAACCAAGTTTTTTAACTAGAGCATTTTCTTTTTGAGCCTTTTGCTGAATAATAGGTAATACTTCTTTGGGAATATTACCTAAAACAACTGGCCGATTTTCCTTTATTATTCCACTTTTTTCACGGGCAATATCTGCTAGAGTTGGTCCGATAACTTGCTCATGATCTAGTCCAACTGTAGTAATCACGCTGACTTCCGGTGTAATGACATTAGTTTTGTCATGCTCACCACCTATGCCAACTTCTATCACAGCATAGTCACATTTTTCCTGGGCAAAATAAAGAAAGGCCAATACTACTTCATATTCAAAAGTCACTAATGAAAAAGTAGGTTTGGTTTTACGAATTCTTTTCAAAACCGACTCTATTTTATTAGCTACTCCAATCAAATTTTGGTTACTGATATTTTGACCATTCAGCTGAATCCGTTCGTTAAATTCAAAAACATAGGGCGAAACAAAAAGGCCAGTCCTTTGACCAGCCTTTTGTAACAAATTACTTAAATAGTAAGAAGTTGAGCCTTTACCATTCGTGCCCGTAACATGGATTGTTTTTATCTGATCTTGCGGATTACCTAACTTAGCCAAAATTGTCTTAATATATGTTAAATCTGCTTTTTCATGTAATTTAGAAAGTGAATATAAATAATTAATCACATCTTGAGCATTGGTAAAAGTCACGTTATTCACTCTTCTTTAATTCTTGAATTCTTTCATGAACGCCTTGAAGTTGATTTTCGTAATCAGCTTTTTTCGCTTTTTCTTTATTTATTACAGCTTCCGGGGCATGTGCGACAAAGCCTTGATTATTTAGTTTCTTAGTTGATCGTTCAACTTCAGCTTGCAAATCTTTTTCTTCTTTGGTCATGTGCTTGATTTCATCTGCAATATTGACTAAATCAGCTAACGGCACAAAGATCTGCGCTCCTGAAATTACAGCAGTTTTAGCAAGTTTGGGTGCAGTAATTTGAGTTGAAATGGTTAATTCCTTTGGATGCAAAAAGTTCTTAACGTAATCTTCATTATCAGTTAAAATTCTTTCATTCTTAGCATCTTCTAATTGAATCATAATGTCAATCGAAGAAGACAACGGAGCATTTACTTCCATCCGAATGTTACGTACAGCTTTAATAATTTCGATTAAGAAAGCCATGTCATGACGAGCTTGTGCATTTTCAAATTCAGCATGGGCTTCAGGATATTTGGCTACCATAATTGACTCACCATCATGGGGCATAGACAACCATAATTTTTCTGTCACAAATGGCATAATTGGATGAAGCAAACGTAATATCTGATCAAGAATCCAAACTAAATTATCTTGTTTTTTAGCTTTGAGTTCTTCATTGCTACCGTTTAATGCAACTTTAGCCATTTCGATATACCAATCACAAAAATCATTCCAGATAAAGTTGTATAGTTCGCGCCCTGCTTCACCAAATTTATATTCATCAAACAACCGAATAACTTCACTAACAGTGTGATTTAAGCGGTCGAAAATCC